>NZ_LWGE01000397.1:0-1159 GCF_001635315.1 Oleiphilus sp. HI0123 | reverse complement strand
ACATCGCATACGAGTTTGTATAACGGCACCATCGCAAAGGCAAAGCCAAACATAAGCACTGTTAACATTGCGAGCTTTAGTGCGGTTTTCTTGTTTTGTTTTACTGGTACTTCACTCATGTTATGCACCCACGGCTAAAGTTTGGCTGACGCCATAGGCGGCAATGCATAAGCTTGATATCGCAATGCCTCCAAGAATTAGCGCGGTGCGAATATTTGACTTCTTTAATGCTTGTTCGCTTTGTTGGTTCATAATCAAAACTCTTTTTGTTGTTAAGTATCTAGCCTTGGGCTCTTTGTTAAAGCACCCAAGGCCAGATTCTGGTTTTATTTGACCGTAGGAGGTGTTTCAAAGCTATGGAATGGTGGAGGAGAGGGTAGCGTCCACTCCAGGCCAGGTGTACCGATCTGAGAACCTTCCCAAGGCTGAGCTGGAGCTTTCTCGCCACCACGTATAGTTTGAATAATGATGTAGACAAAGAGTAGGTGAGATAGGCCGAAGATAAAGGCACCAATGCTCGATATCTGGTTAAACTCAATAAACTGCACGCTGTAATCAACGATACGGCGTGGCATACCCGCTAAGCCCGAAAAGTGTTGAGGGAAGAACGTCAGGTTAAAGCCGATGGTTGTCCACCAGAAAAAGATTTTACCCAGCGTTTCGTTATACATATGGCCAGTCCACTTTGGCAGCCAATAGAATACACCTGCGTAGAGCCCGAATAGTGCGCCGGGTATTAATGCGTAGTGAAAATGTGCGACCACAAAGTAGGTGTCATGGTATTGCAAATCTGCAGGTACAACCGCCAGCATGACACCTGTAGTTCCTGCAAATGAGAACATCACAATGATGGCAATGGCGAAGAGCATGGGTGTTTCAAAGGTAATAGAGCCACGCCACATCGTTAAGATAAAGTTGAACAGCATTAGGCCAACGGGGATCGAGATTAAAATTGTACCAATCATAAAGTAGTTGGTCGCGAGGACAGACATGCCAATGGTGTATTGATGGTGAGCCCATACGACCATACCCAAGACCAGCAGAATACCCATAAACCAAACTAATGGGCGGTAGCCAAACAAAGGCTTACGGCAGAATGTTGGAACAATAACACCTAAAACTCCGATAGAAGGTAGTAATAGTACATATACTTCCGGGT
>NZ_LWGE01000396.1:0-801 GCF_001635315.1 Oleiphilus sp. HI0123 | reverse complement strand
CACCCCTTTATCCCTTATATCACAGAGGAAATCTGGCAGCGTGTTGCTCCCTTGGCCGGTCAGTCTGGCGCAACCATTATGACTCAGCCTTACCCTGAAGCAGATGAGTCGAAAGTCGATGAAAAAGCACTGGGTGACGTTGAGTGGCTAAAAGGTGTCATCGTCGCAATACGAAACATTCGTGGTGAGATGGATATCTCTCCTGCCAAGGCAATTCCCGTTCTACTGCGTAACGGCAATAATGAAGATCAGCGCCGCTTCCAGGAAAACGAAGGCTTTGTTAAGTCACTCGCCAAGCTCGAGTCAATGAGCTGGTTAAATGACGAAGAAGCGCCTATGAGTTCAACTCAGTTAGTCGGCTCTATGGAAGTCTTGGTACCAATGGCCGGTTTGATCAACCTTGATGCCGAGATAGCTCGACTCAATAAAGAAATCGATAAGGCGGAGAAAGAAATTAAGCGCCTTTCTGGCAAACTGAACAATGAGAAGTTCGTAAGCAATGCGCCAAAAGACGTTGTAGAGAAAGAGCAGGCTAAGCTGGAAGACGCGCAAAGTAGCCAAGCCAAGCTGGCTGAACAGCTCGAAAAAATCAAGGCCATGTAATTGGCCTTGAAGCTACACATAATGGGTGCCGGTGCAATGGGCTGTCTTTGGGAGCTCATCTGCACTGCGGATTTTCAGGGGCCTCTGGCCCGCATGTTAGCTTTATTGATAAGCGAGCATACTCAAACCTGTCTATGCGCAAGGAACTTTCCTTCTCTATTAGCAGCCCCTTCCTGGCTCACATTCCAGAAAATACCC
>NZ_LWGE01000395.1:0-1157 GCF_001635315.1 Oleiphilus sp. HI0123 | reverse complement strand
AGATATCATAACTGTAGACGAGAGAATGTACTTAAACTTTGGTTCCATCAAAAATTCCTTTTTTCCATTTTATTGGCAATCTGTGGATAAATGTTACTCATAGTCTGTAGTGAATTCCAGCATTTTGTTGATTATAGGTATCATTTAATGGTGCCCACTCAATGCCCGAAGCAAATGAAGAGCTAATCCAGTTTGGACGGAACTTAGCGCGATTGAGAAAGGATAAAAAGATCACTCAAGAAGAGCTTGCCTATCTTGCAGATATAGACAGAAGCTATATTTCAGGGATTGAGAGTGGGCATAGAAATGTTGCTCTATTGAATATTTTGAAGTTGGCTAGGGCTTTAGAGTTAGAAGCGAAAGTTCTTCTGGATTACGCCTAATTAGTCACGGTATTAGCCACCAAAAGAGAAGGGGTGGCTAATAGATCACTTCAATTTCTAATTAGATTGACTTTGCTCTTCGAAATTTTTAAGACAATCGTCTCTGAGATCTTTGAAATAAAGATAAAGAGACTCATGCTTAATCGGTATGTCACGATTTTCTTCCTCTGCAACAAGCTGTCTTAACTGAATGTCTGTAAATGAGTAATCGAGCAGCAATTCGCCATCCAAGCGGATTTCAGTGAGCTTCAATTCCTCAACATCGCTTACGTGCACAGCCTCGTCATAGTATAAATCCATGGGTAGTGGCCCCCACTGGTCTGAATATTCAAATTCAAAGTCGTCAATCAAATAACTCAACTCCTCAAGCGCTTCATTTGCGTCATCAGTAAATGACGCTTTCACTTGAGTCCCATTATTTGAATATCCAGCGACGACTCTGTCAACGATTGGAGCTATTTCCTCACGAAGCGCTTCATATTCTTTCTTCAATACAATACCTGGTAATACGAAGCTCGAAGAATGTCCATAAAGCTCATTCCATGGGCAAGATCTATGGTCAGACTCATGATATTCAGATGGAAGATAAATTCGTCCATCATCCCAGTCAATATTTAACCTTAAACCGCAACGCGGACCAGCCACAGTAGGAAATGCTTGCTTTCTATCGGCCATATCCGCAAGTAACCGTGTACTTGGCATTGTGTGATCTTCAGATTTAATACCATAACGACGAAAACTCTCAATTAGCTCTCGTGTCACACCGGCACTTTC
>NZ_LWGE01000394.1:0-940 GCF_001635315.1 Oleiphilus sp. HI0123 | reverse complement strand
AGCTGAACTGGCATTTAGTTTGAAACTTGGGCCGACAATACCGTTTGTCGCTTGAGCGCTATATTGCAGAGAAATAGGTGGTGAAACGTCATGAATACCATTCGGCAAAGGTAACGAGAGATTATAAGCAACACCGCCCTGGCTCACAGTTAAGTCACCGCTTATCTTTCCAACCACACTTGCATGGGCCTGGACGCTGATCATGCTAAGTAAAAGTACTGATACTAGGCCTGCAATTAACCTTCCCTCGATAATACGCACCTTACACTCCTTCCTTTTAACTCTAATAATAACGATTTACAGCCGTAGAAATTGATACGCTAAACGACCACAATACCTTCTTAAAACTCGAACTCTTACAGACTAATCTGCACTTGTCTGCTTCTCTTTAAGCAAACGATTTAATTCAATAATTTTCTGATCAGCCAGCGCATCTAGTTCTACAAATTTTTTATCATCCTCGACTAAATCAAAATATTTCTCCGCACCAGAAGAAACCGTATTCCTGGCCTGGTTCGTCGCGGAAATCACTTCTAACATTTCAGTTCTGCGTTCATCCGGGAGGTTACTGTACTTTTCCTTTTGAAGTGTCGTTAACAAGGTATCACTATTTTTCACAGGCGGTTTATCAGGTAAAGCGGATTCAATACCAATGTTTGAGCGATCTAACGCAGATAAAATTTGGTGTTTTTCTGCACCACTGGTTCCGGTATCTTTTATCTTTGTATCTGTGCCTGGGAGACTTAGATAAAGCAAACCCCCGATTACAATTACGGTCAGGCTAGTTAGCAAAATAGTGGTATTTTTCATATCTCTGCATTTCAATTAATTGAGAAAGGAGACGAAAAGAGAAGTAATAAAAATAGGCAGGACGTAATACGGCCGATGATCCCTTTGGCTTACAGACTCTCTAAATCCATTTAAATAATACGCTTAGTTT
>NZ_LWGE01000393.1:0-202 GCF_001635315.1 Oleiphilus sp. HI0123 | reverse complement strand
CGACGTATTTTCTGGTGAAATCTCACTGCAAGAAACTGCTGTAATGGCTGCTCAAACAACCATTGAAGGCTCTCTCTATACTGAGGACAAGCAGTGGTTATTGACAGGCGCTTATGACTTAAACTCTGTGTATGACTTGGTAGGCCGAGAAAGCCAGATGATAAGCGGTTCTGCCACTTATTTCCCTAATAGTTATATTTTG
>NZ_LWGE01000392.1:0-6237 GCF_001635315.1 Oleiphilus sp. HI0123 | reverse complement strand
GTAAACTCTGACATAGTAGACCTCATTGGAGTAATTAATGATAATTACCCCAAATCAAGCATTTTTCGAGCCAAGTTATCAGAGTCTGGCTGATATTCACCACGTTCTATACGAGCTTTTACCTCATCGACGCGGCTTTGGTTTACTTCAGGCAGTGATTTAATCTCTGCTTCAATGCGAGCAAGATTTTGTGCCGAGGAGCTAAAGCTAACGCTGTCTTTAGCATTTTCGCTTGAAGGGGGCTGCCCTTGAGCGGGGTTACTAATGCTCTCAACAGACTTTCCAGCCTGATTTCGTTTGGGGCCATCTGTGCGATTAGAGCCAATGCCATTTATATCAATATTCATGGTGATGCATCCTTAAATCTTTCTATGCCTAGAATATCGGCATGCGATCTTAATACTTTAGCTAAATCTTACAGTAAATTATGTTTTTTTCTAAAGTGTTATTATTACAAGGCCGGGCTCACTTACGCGAGCCTTTACAACACGCTTCGACTGCAGGTTTTGTACGGGTATTTGCTGCCCCAACGCCCCGTCAGTCATAGCGGTGCCGTTCATTCTAACCGAAATTGCACTATTGCTGGCAACGATTACAACATTATCGCCGCGCTTAACCAGCTTTGGCGGTGTTAAATGGCCAGGTTGAATTGTTGATCCGGGCCTAATTGAGCGCCGAGCTACCATACCTTCGACGTCAGATAGCTGTTGATAATGTGAATAGTGTGTTCGGTTAATAACTATTTCTTCTAGGTTGATGTCATTTATAGAGATCACTTGGCCACGCCGGATACCCCCCGTTGCGACAACTGTATGAGCGTAAAGGTCGAATTCTGAGCCAATATAGAGTTTCCAAGGTTTAAGACCTTCGCAGCGAATCTCGATTGTTATTCGGTTTTGTGTGAGAGGAGGGCGATTCAGCTTAAGTTGTGGCTGCTCGCTACATGTTTTGTTTTTGTGGTATGGATCAATATTGCCGACCCTGTATTCTGAGCGGTAACCTTTGTCCGCATAATCAGCGGCTAACTGCTCAAGGTATGCCGAGACTAGCGTTTTAAGGTCGAAGTTATTGTCTGAGGTTTCATTCTTTGCTAATTCTTCAGGCGTAGCGTGACTATGCTTATTCTCCAAAGTTACGGTCTCGCTCCCGATAACTAGTGTGCTCAGAAAAAGAAGCGGTAACCAGAATATTTGCCTACTAATTTTCATTTTATGTCCTATGCTATTGTTAGCTGTGCAAAAAATTAAAAAGCACGTGTAATAACAAGTACTTTATTGCGTAAACTGAGTGTTGCGTCAAAAGTACAAATCGTTGCTCAGGGTTTTACCTATTTGCTTAAGTATCAAGCATTCTGCTAAATACTTAAGCAAGTAACATACCGCTCTGAACATCGTTAGGGGAGCTATATATATGGCCGGTATTCTGGACAGTGTTAACCAACGAACTCAGCTCGTTGGGCAGAATCGACTGGAATTATTGTTGTTTAAGCTTCAGGGTCAGCAGATATACGGAATTAACGTTTTTAAGGTTAAAGAAGTATTGCAGTGCCCTAAGTTAACTATGATGCCACAACGACATCCTGTTGTTCGCGGTGTCGCGCATATTCGTGGTGGAACTATCCCTATTATGGATATGGGGATGGCAACAGGACAGATGCCGATTGCGGAAGAGACAATTCCCAATAGCTTTGTCATTATTACTGAATACAACAGAAAGACTCAAGGCTTCCTGGTTGGTGATGTTGAACGTATCGTTAACCTTAATTGGGAAGAGATTCATCCGCCGCCAAAGGGTGCCGGACGCGAAAATTACCTGACTGCCGTCACTCGTATCGATAATAAGCTTGTAGAAATTATCGATGTAGAGAAGATTCTGTCTGAAGTGGCGCCTGTAGAAGAAACCGTTAACGAAGAGTTCGTAGAACAGGTGTGTGAACGTAATAGTGAATCGCCGCCTACCGTTCTGGTCGTTGATGACTCGGTGGTTGCGCGTAAGCAAATACAAAACTGCCTACAAGCTATCGGCATTACAGTAATTACCAAGAATGATGGTAAACAGGCCTACGATTATCTAAGGGAACTTGTGGCGGACGGGTCACACTTTAATGATCATATTGATTTGATGATTTCAGACGTAGAGATGCCAGAGATGGATGGCTACACCTTGACGACCTTATGTAAGGATGATCATCGTTTAGCACCACTTTATATTATGCTGCACACTTCATTGAGTGGTGTGTTTAACCAGGCAATGGTAGAAAAAGTTGGTGCCGATGACTTTATGGCCAAGTTTAGTCCGGATGAACTTGCGGAAAAAGTGATGGATATCATTGATCGTATCAAGACGAAAGCTTAGATGTACAGCGCAACATGCTCGTTAAAGGGTGGCTATGCAATTAGATAGTTCAGCTCAGGAGTATCACTTATTCCGCACCTTTCTAGAGGAAGCGTGCGGGATATTGTTGGGTGAAAATAAGGCTTATCTAGTGAGTAGTCGCCTCAAGCCTGTGATGGCAAAGCATCAGATTGCAAGCCTAAGTGAGCTCGTGTCCAAGCTTAAGAGTATTTCACATCGCAATCTCAGAGAAGAAGTGATTGATGCGATGACTACAAATGAAACTTTATGGTTTCGAGACTCTCATCCTTTTACTGTTCTAAAAGAAAAAATCTTCGTTGAAGCAGATAAGCAGAATACTATTGCACCCTTGAAAATATGGTCAGCAGCATGCTCAACAGGTCAAGAGCCTTATTCGATCTCTATCATTGCGAAAGAGTTTCAAGAGTCTAAGCCCGGTAGATTGAAGGGGGGGGTAAAGGTTGTCGCGACAGATATCTCACCGACAGTGCTTGCTAACGCGAAGTCTGGTATCTATGAGATGTTGGCGCTTGGGCGCGGAATGTCTGAGCAACGCTTGAAGAAGTGTTTTAGTTCGCTTGAAGATGGTCGTTGGCAGATTAAACCTGAGTACAAAACTAGCATTGATTTTCAGTTGTTAAACTTGATGGAAGGTTACGGTCGAGTTGGAACTAATCTCGATGTGGTTTTTTGTAGAAATGTCTTGATCTATTTCTCACCTGAATTAAAACGAAAGATTCTGGTCAAAATACATAGTGTTTTGAAGAAGGGAGGGTATTTGATCTTAGGTGCTTCTGAGTCACTTAATGGTTTATCGGAGTACTTTGAAATGATTCAGTGCCGCCCAGGAATTATCTATCGAGCGATTTAATTAACCTGGTTTATTCGCAAGTCCCCGCATAAGAGTCTCTATATTTACTCAAGATAGCCTGGTACTCACCATTACCCTGAATGCCCTCCAAGCCCTTATTGAACTTTTGGATTAATGTCCTATCCATCGATCGAATTACTCGAGAAGTGGGGGGAGCAATATTGTCGAAGCTAAATTCCAGGGATTGATATTTCCTGCTGTTTTTGTGTTTGCTGGAAAAAATATTTCGATCCGAAATAGCAATGTCAATGCGCTTCATTGCGAGCATGTCGAGTTGTTTTAATTGATCAACATCCTCAGTGTACTTCTTGTTATTCTGAGTCATAAGCTGAAAGTCTTGGCCCAAGGTAGTGCTCGCACTTTTGAAAGCCCAAATATGCTTGTCATAGTAATCATATATAGTTTTNAGTTGTAGGTTCTGGCTAGCGAGTGAGATGGCACAGTCCACATAGTCAAGTGTTTTGTGGCTCGTGGAAATACCCGGCAAATTGGAAGAATAGATCGTATTTGATTGATTTGAAACAATTGCGTCGATGCTGCCACTTTTAACTAACTCTATTGCGCGTAGGTAATGGACATTCTCAATACTAATTGATTCGTAGCCTGCTTGGGTAAGTGCGATATAGATAATGTCACGTTCAATACCGCTTTTTTTATCCTGGCTTAAGTATGGGGGCATTGAAAAAGTAAAGGCCAAAGAAATAGCTACTTGATCTTGTTTGTTAGCGAGGGCGGTCGTGGTGCTGAGTAACAGATAAAGTAACGTGGCTTTCGAAATAAATGCTCGCATTATCGTGTATCCGTATCCGGAGAAATCATAGGAAAATTATAGCTTGAATTTGCTGGATGTCCAACTTAGGCATTTTTTTGCCAACCTCGTTTTGGCTTCTCGAGTTAAAAAATCTAGCCAATTTTTCTTGATTTGAAGAGCAAAAAATAGTTTATTTGAACTGTAGCTTTTACCCGCAGGGCGCGGGCAAAATTTATGGTTAGTAAGTTGAAGCTGGGAACGTGTTTTTTCACTACAGAAACTGTTTTTACAAGGAGCAATAAGCAGAATGGACGCAATTGTAGGCACACCGCAACCTCCCTATTACTCTGTCATTTTTACCTCAGTACTTAGTAGCGATGATAAGGAATACTCTAACACATCTCTTCGTATGGAAGCGCTTGCCAGTGAGCAAGACGGGTTTTTGGGCTTAGAGTCAGCACGTGACTCACTAGGTGTGACGGTTTCCTATTGGCGTGATCTGGAATCGATTAAAGCGTGGAAAGATAATCTAGAACATACTGCAGCACAGTCTTTAGGAAAGGAGCGCTGGTATAGAGACTATAAAGTCAGGGTTTCACGTGTGGAACGCGATTACGGTTTATTGTAAAGCGCCTATTATCAATAGAGAAGATTGCCTTCTCTATTGATTTTATAGTCATTGTGCTAGTCGCTTTTCAGGGCCGCTAAGTTGCTATATAAGTTTAATGCCTCTGGGTTTGCCAATGCTTCTATATTTGTAAGCTCTTTGCCGTGCACGACATTTCTAACGGCTAGCTCGACAATTTTTCCACTCAATGTTCTGGGAATGTCCGTGACTTGAAGAATCTTATTGGGCACATGCCTTGGTGTAGTATTCTCGCGGATACTTCGTTTTATCTTATCGATAAGCTGCGTGTCTAGTGTTAAACCTTCTTGTAAACGGACAAAGAGAATGACACGAACATCATCTTGCCATTCTTGGCCGATAGCAATTGACTCAAACACTTCCTCAACCTTTTCAACCTGACGATAAATCTCAGCAGTACCTATTCGAACACCGCCAGGGTTAAGGATTGCATCAGAGCGGCCGTGAATGATTACGCCGGTTTGGGTTGGTGTTCCATTATCTGCTTCGTGGACAATAAGCTCTCCGTAGTCCCCATGAGCCCATGTGTTGTCAAAGCGTTTAAAGTAAGCGCTTTGGTATTTTTCGTTATTTTTGTCATTCCAGAAACAGGTTGGCATGGAAGGGAAGGCTTGCTTACAAACAAGCTCTCCTTTTCCTTGTGTAAGGCTAGTTCCATCATCATCTAAAAATTGTACGTCCATCCCTAAGCCAATGCATTGAAGCTCACCTTTGTATACTGGAAGATTCGGGTTTCCTAGCGCAAAACAAGAGATGATATCTGTGCCCCCGGAAATACTAGAGACGCATACGTCCGTCTTAATGTCGCGGTAAATATATTCAAAACTTTCGTGGCTCAAGGGGGAGCCGGTTGATAAGAATGCTTCGACGCTATCAAGTTGGTGGCTATGCTTCGGCGACAGACCAAACTTCTCACAGGCAGCGTAATACTTGGCACTAGCCCCAAAAATATCGATACCTTCTTCGTCTGCAATATCAAGCAGGCTGGTTTGTTCTGGGTGGAATGGTGAGCCGTCATACAACACTAGCGTAGCACCTAAGGCTAGACCAGAAACGAGCCAGTTCCACATCATCCAGCCACAGGTTGTGTAGTAGAAAAGCTTGGTATTTGGCTTGACGTTGGTATGCAGTGCAAGCTCTTTGAGGTGCTGAATCAAGGTACCACCAGCGCTATGTACAATGCATTTGGGTTTGCCTGTTGTTCCTGATGAATAGAGGATGTACAGCGGTGCCGAAAAGGGCATTTGCGTGAATGACAATGCGCTGTTGTCCTCTACCTTCATTACATCCGCCCAGGTATGAAATGAATCACCAAGGGCTTCTTTGTCGCTATCTTTTGGCTTGAGATAAGGAATCAGTATGCAGGCTTCTAATTCGCTTAGACCTTTCTGGACGGCTTTAACACGTTCAAGGCTGCTGATAGTTTTATTTCCATAGTAATAACCGTCTGTAGCAAAAAGGACTTTAGGACGAGTTTGTTCGAAGCGATCGAGCACGCCTGTTACGCCAAAATCGGGTGAACAGGATGTCCAGATTGCACCGAGGCTACTTGTAGCAAGCATGGCAATCACCGCATAGCAACTATTTGGTAGGAAGCCGGCTACCACATCGCCT
>NZ_LWGE01000391.1:0-427 GCF_001635315.1 Oleiphilus sp. HI0123 | reverse complement strand
GGTTACAGCCCTCTTTTCAGAAAAGGGCTAACTTAAGTAAGCCGCCTTCAAATCATACATCTAAACCTGAAACGTACGCTGCATTTCGTCCAGCACTTCCCCTTCGTTCTCGGGCTCATAATGCGGAGGCATCCATGCAGGTCTTTCATTCTGATACATCATACCAAGCCCGAAGCCATCATCCCTCTGAATTTCAGCCGCGGTCTGAATTGGGTCGTGAGTGTGCTCCTGACCAAACTCATGGACCATTTCCTTCCAATGCTTTTGCTCAGGTACAAAGGTGACACACTGGCTCAATGCCTGCACGAAGGAGAAACCTTCATGCTCAATAGCCTTAACGATTAAATCCGTTAGCTGCTTCGGATCACCATAATAACCACGCGCGATAAATCCGGCCCCGGCACCCAGTGCAAGGCTCGCTGGCTGC
>NZ_LWGE01000390.1:0-1080 GCF_001635315.1 Oleiphilus sp. HI0123 | reverse complement strand
CTTAAGCGGCATCAGTTTGTTAAGGGAATAGGTACGGGTATCCTGTTAGGTTGTGCATTGTTGCTTTGGGTCTTAGCGGTGGACCAAACCGATAATATCGGCGAAGGTGCTTTTATCGTGAGCTTGGCAGTCGTCTTCGTTCCGCTAATCGCGCGACTAATCTTTGGTACCAAGATCACCTTCTACCTTATTTGTGCGTTGATTCCCGCAGTTATTGGTTTGGCGCTTTTAGCATTACGGGCTGAGCCAGGAGGTGGTTTGGGCTTTGAATTTAAGGAATCCCATGCTTTCTTCTTTATGTCAACTTTGGGTTTTGCGCTGCATGTCATTTTGACGGGGCGTTATGCACAAGGTATCTCTTATATGGCTCTGACATCTTTACAGCTTGTCGCCATTGCAATCGTCGCGACAGTTGCCGCACTGCTAACTGAGAGTTGGCCAGCTGATTTATCCTATATGGCTTGGGTGTGGCTGTTGTGCAGCGCTTTTATCGCTACAAGTTTACGTTTCGCCTTGCAAACTAAAGCGCTAGCAAAACTGGACCCAAACAGTGCGGCCATGGTTTTTATTCTGGAGCCCGTGTGGACAGCAATCTTAGGCGCATATTTCTTAAGCGAAAGAATGACAAGCAATCAGCTGCTGGGTTGTGTGTTAATTTTTTGTGGGATACTGGTTTACCGCATACCCTTGTTACGAAGCTATTTCCGTCGCTATATAGAAGGTAGGAAGAAAGCGCCACTGAAAGAGGAGTCGCTTTAGTCTTTTGCTTCTTCCATGCTGGCGCGGCGCTCGATTAAATAATGATAGCGTGAATACTCTTTGTGGTGACGGGGAATATGTCTGACTCGATGCAGGTACTCGTCGACTTCTTTCAATAAGCTAGCATCCGCACTGCGTTTATATAGTCGTAGTAGTACTTGCGCCAAATTCAGGTTGAGCGAGATATGCCTTGGGGTGAGGGGAAGGGCGCGTCTTAGCTCCTCTGCTGCCTCTTTAACTTTTTTCTCTCCATAGAGTTTGATACCCATTTTATTAATTTTAGCTGCTCGCTGGCGGGTTTCACTGCCAATTCCCTTGTTG
>NZ_LWGE01000389.1:0-780 GCF_001635315.1 Oleiphilus sp. HI0123 | reverse complement strand
GTTATTATGCGCGCCTGTTTTTTGGATATCATTTGTTTGGGTTAAATGTATCATTGCAAGTCAGAGACTAACGGGGTTAATGCGCTTTAAATGTCAGGTTTAAATTGGGCCGACTGGACGCTCATCGTCATTATCTCACTTTCAAGTTTAATGAGTCTCAGGCGAGGTTTTGTTAAGGAAGCCTTGTCGCTTGCTACATGGGTGGTTGCCTTTATTGTGGCGCGCAGCTTTCATCCTAATCTCCAAACCTTATTGATTGACTCAATTAATGAACCAGTACTAAGAACCATCGCAGCATTTATTATGTTGTTTATAGGTACCTTGCTGGTGGGTGCTGGTATCAACTTCATTGTTGGTGCTTTGATACGTTTAACTGGCTTAACCCCAATAGATAGAATGCTAGGAATTGTGTTTGGTCTTGCCAGGGGGTTAATTCTTGCAGTTGTGCTTGTAGCCATTGTTCGCTTAACGCCTTTTGAGCAAAGCGACTGGTGGCAAAATTCGGTAATGATCGAGAATTTGTCTATATTAGAGCAATGGTCTCGATCAGTATTCGAAAGTCATAAAGAAACCAAAGTTTGATAGAAACGTTTTTAAAGAGGTAGTCATATGTGTGGCATCGTAGGTGTTGTTGGAAAAAACAACGCGAATCAATCGTTGTATGATGCATTAACCGTTTTGCAACATCGCGGCCAGGACGCTGCCGGCATTGTTACCTGCCAAGATGATCGTTTCTTTTTAAGAAAGGATAATGGCCTAGTACGTGATGTTTTTCGTACA
>NZ_LWGE01000388.1:0-1089 GCF_001635315.1 Oleiphilus sp. HI0123 | reverse complement strand
CAAACCTGGAAGGTAAATCTGAAGGATGCGGATGTCAGAGCATTTGTTAGTCAGGTTGCCGATATAACAGGTTATAGCTTTGTTATTGACCCTCGAGTTAAGGGTAAGGTCACGGTTATTTCTAATGCTTCAATGAATAAATCTGCTGTTTACGAAATGTTTTTATCCGTCTTGGGGGTGCATGGCTTTGCAGCGATACCTGGCCAGGAAGTGATCAAGATTGTCAGACAAAATGATGCCAAGCAGAGTGCTCAGAACGATCGTTTTTTGAAAAAGGTACCATCAGAGCAAATCGTTACGCGGGTAATTCAGGTTAACAATGCTCGTGCTTTAGAGTTGGTTCCGATTCTTAGACCGATGGTGGCAAAATATGGACACCTTGCGGGTGTCGCAGCTGCCAATGCTTTGATTATTAGTGATCACCTGGCGAACATAAAACGAATTAGTAAGATTATTGATGAGCTGGATAGCCCTTCTAAATATGAACTTGAAGTTGTTCAGCTTAAAGAAGCATGGGTTGGTGATATGGTAAAGCTCTTAGAAGAGTTAGCACCTAGCGAGCTGAGTAAAGCTAAAGGAAAAAGTGGCGGCAATAAATTTAGTGTTGTTGCAGATCAGCGCAGCAATCGGCTTATCCTTCGAGGCGATGAGGCATTCCGGGAGAAAATGCGAGAGTTGATAGCCAAACTGGATCAACCTTCATCCACGGGTGGTAAAACCAAGGTAGTCCGACTTAAACATGCGGATGCTGGAGAGTTAGCTGAGTTGTTAAAGGGGCTAATGGGCGATATTAGTAGTGAGGGTGCTAAGGGTAAGGGTAAAAGCCAATCTTCAGAAGCGAGTGTTTATGCTGATGAAGGTTTGAATGCGCTGGTTATTAGAGCAGAACCTTCAGTGATTCAGGAGCTCGATGGTGTCATTGAGCAACTTGATGTTCGCCGAGCTCAGGTACTGATCGAGGCTGCGATAGTTGAAATTAAAGATGACCTGAATGACAAACTTGGTATTCAGTGGGCCTTGTATGATCAGGGTGCATCGGTTCCAGGTGTATTTACAAACTTCTCTGATGCGGGAATTGCGACGGCGAAT
>NZ_LWGE01000387.1:0-1375 GCF_001635315.1 Oleiphilus sp. HI0123 | reverse complement strand
GGATGGTTGGTGCATCACCTCATGGCTTATCAGGGCGATACATTGGTCGCCGCTGTTCCTAGCTATGTTAAGCAGCATAGCTATGGTGAATACGTCTTTGACCATGCTTGGGCGAATGCTTACCATCAATATGGATTGGCTTATTATCCCAAGTTAGTTTCAGCCATTCCTTTCACCCCCATTACCGGTTCACGGATACTTATACGAGAGGGTATTGATCATAGCGCCGTGATTACGGCCTTGCATGACTTTGCTCCAAAGCATTGTCATGAGCAAGGCTACTCGGGTTGGCATCTGTTATTCCCTGGTTCAGAACTATCGACAGTCTTCAAGCCTCCGGTTCTTCAGCGTAAGGCTGTGCACTTTCAATGGACGAACGAGGGCTATCAGAGTTTTGATGACTTTCTCGCCTCTTTTAGCTCACGAAAACGAAAAAATCTTAAGAAAGAACGTGCAAGTATTTCCCAGCAAGGAATAGAAGTAGAGGTATGGGAAGGTAGGGAAATAAACGCTGAGCTTTGGCGTAGCTTTTATGACTTTTACCAAATCACCTATGCCAAACGTAGCGGTCATGGTGGCTATTTATCGCCATCATTTTTTGAGCGTATTGCTTCAGAGATGCCTGAGTATCTTGTGTTGATGATGGCAAAGCGAAATGGCGAGTACATTGCTGGTGCATTAAATTTTAAGGGCGATAATGCCTTGTACGGTCGTTATTGGGGCTGTATCGAAGAGGCTAATAATCTTCATTTCGAGCTTTGTTACTATCAAGGGATTGAATACTGTATCGCGAATGGCCTGGCTAGGTTTGACCCCGGAGTTCAGGGTGAACATAAAATCCAACGAGGCTTTCGTCCGACTTATACTTACTCAAACCACTGGCTGGCTGAAGAAGGGTTTCGAGAGCCCGTTGCGGAATTTATTAGCAAAGAAAATGAAATGCTCGAAGCTTATTATGAGGATGCGAGTACTTATTTGCCTTTCAAAAAACAGCAATAAGGCTCTGCTAGTTTGCACGGCTTTAATGTTCTCCAATCTTTTGAAACTGATCTAGCTCGTTGATAAGGTCTGGACTGGAAAGTGCCATTTCGAGACATAGGTACTTGTTTTGATTTTGGTCGGATGTACGCCAAAGTGTACCGGTTCGCGATTAGATGTTTACCCCCTAACGTTATGATATCCCACCGTTGTCATCCTCGCGCATGCGGGGATCCATTGTTTTTGACCCAAACCTTATTAATTCGATTACTACGACGGTTTCAAATGCTGCGTTCTATTCAAGACAATGGATTCCCGCCTGCGCGGGAATGACGGAGTTGTGGTGCGGGAAGGCACAGTGTGGAAGGGCCGAGAGTCCAACTTGCCGCCATTCCGC
>NZ_LWGE01000386.1:0-8020 GCF_001635315.1 Oleiphilus sp. HI0123 | reverse complement strand
GGTGTTAAATCTGGCCTGTTTTAATATTAATACCCTTAATATTAAACAAAGTAAATTGATTGGCTCAGAGCCGGAGAATGCAGGGTATTTGAATGATACGGATCAGTTTGATGATGGCTATGAAGATATTAAACAGCTAGAAGGTGAGGTCGTAGAGTTTGCTTATCGTGTGCAGAAAGGGCGCGTTGAAACAGATCAATCTGAGCGTATTGAGCAGATATTGGAAGCAATTCGAAATGCCACCTATGCCGCCAAGGAGGTTAAAGATATTCGTCATGATCTAAGCTATCTCAGACAGTCTGATAACCTCTTTATTTATAATACCTATCAACAAATTATTGCTCAGGTAGAGGCTTTTTATTCCGGGGTGAGTAACTTATTTAACCATCGCAATGAGGTGGTTTTGTTAGAAATGTACACGGAGCTTAAACGTAATACTGATGAGCATAAACAAGTCGTAACCCAAGCGATATATTCCGATAGTCAGGAACACAAATTGACGGAGCAGGATCTATCAACCATGTTGAATACAGTGGGTGAGGTGAGCTTATCGCAAACTTTGTTACTAAGAGCGATGCAAAGCTATTTGTTCTCGGAAGCCTCTAGTCGTAACTTGGCATCGGCTGTTTAGAAAGGTGAGTCTATGAAGCTGGTTTTTATACATGGCTCGGGTATGAATAGTGTGGTTTGGGAGCAGCAGCTTGTGCATTTCAGCCACTCGGAAGCGGTTGATTTACCGGGACATCCTAATGGCCCAAAGCTTAAAACTATGGAAGACTATGTACAGTCTGTTGGCACTTATCTCGATACGCTAGACGATGTCATACTGGTCGGGCACTCCTTAGGTAGTGCCGTGGTACTGGCTTTGGCAGCGCAAGGGCACCGCTCGCTCAAAGGGATGGTTCTAATCGGTGCAGGTGCTCGTTTAAAAGTTCTGCCAACTTTATTAGATAAACTTACTGACCTGTTCGCTAAAGGGGACGACAGGATTCCCGAGTCTGTGCTGGCAATGAATCATAGAATTGATGAGCCGCTACGCAGTAAAATTAATGCCGCAATGCAGGAAAATGGAGCAGGTGTTTTACTAAGAGACTTGCAAGCATGCAATGGCTTTGATCTGATGAACGAGCTAGCGAGTATCGACTTGCCTAGCTTAATCATAGTGGGTGATCAGGATATTATGACCCCGCCCAAATACGCTGACTACCTCAAGAAGGCTTTAGCTAATGCAAGTCTGGCTCTTATACCGGGTGGCAGTCATATGGTATTTGCCGAGCAAGCAGATGAGGTGAATGCCAGAATAGATAGCTTCATCAATACACTCTAATCATACCCGTAAACAGAGGGTTTCACCCCTCGCTAGAATCTGCCACCGTGCTAAACCGCTAGCGAGGCTCGGAGGCCTCTGCCTACGAATAATAGAAATTGCTACCTCATAGAATATTACCATTTTGCGGTTTGCTTCCTTTTGCAGGGTGTAGCTGATGTTATAGAATTCTCCGCTCAGAAGAGAATAATAGGTAGTCACGAAATGGAAGCTTATCTGCAGGCTTGCCCCTATATCGATTGGCAGCACGAAGCCGTGCAACGTCAGGCAAGTTTGTTAGCGCAAGGAAGGCAAAATTGCTACGTAATCGCCCAAAGGTGTTTTGAGTTTGTGCGTGATGAAATAAAACACAGTTGGGATTACCGATTGAATCCGGTAACGGTTTCAGCTTCTCAGGTGCTTGAACACGGAACAGGTTTTTGTTACGCAAAAAGCCACTTATTGGCTGCTTTACTTAGAGCGAATCAAATTCCGACTGCGATATGCTATCAACGTGTACGTCTCGATGACACCCCTAGCTTTTGTTTGCATGCACTAAACGCTGTGCACCTGCCTGACTATGGTTGGTACCGTATCGATGCACGTGGGAATACCCCTGAAATCGACGCTCAATTCACGCCTCCAGTTGAAAAACTGGCAATTGAGCGATATGGTTTGGGAGAGTTTTTTCTCGAAGGGCTCTATGAAGCGCCCTTATCATCTGTGACCAAGCTACTTGAGAGCTGTGAAACGATAGAGCAAGTAGCTCAGCGTTTAAGTGAAACTGATACTTTGGGCCATCAAAGCAATGAATAAAATGCCATTCTCTCTTCAGGTGACTATATTTCTTGTCACATTCTCGCTATTAGCTATTTATATGGTTGGCGGCTTAGAAACCGAAGATGGTAAAACTCTCTTGGTGATCGTACTTATTGGTGGCTTGATCTCCACACTCCGAGCAGCCTACCTAAGAAATAAGCAAATTAAGAAAGCGATAGCGCGTCAAAAAGAGCTGTCTTGAGCTTAACTCATCAGCTTTGCTTTTTTCGTCGCACTAACTGGCTCAATAAGGCTCTAAGCTTCGCGGGTTTAAGCGGTTTGCTTAAAAAGTTGAAGCCTTGCCCTTTCGCTATACTCGCCAACTCTGGTTCGGAGGCGGCTGAAATGATGCAGACGGGAACGTCTTGCCCCCATATCTCTAATAGCTCATTCGCTAATTTGATACCGTTTGAATACTTGTCTTCGCCTTCATCATGCGTCAGCTGGTAGTCCATGAGTAGCACGTCAGGTACAAAGTGTTTGGTACTATCATCGAGAATACTTTCGGCACTGTTGTAAGACAGCATCTTGCAGTTCCATTTGTTGAGCAGTGCTTCGGTAGCTTTAAGGTTTTCCTGTTGGTCATCAACATAAATGACATTTAAACCTTCGATATCGCTTTCATTAGCGATCTCTTGCGGAGCCTCGATGATTTTGGGTAAGTGGCTTTGAGGTAAGGATATAGAGAAACAGCTGCCCTTCCTTAGTTTTGAATCGAGAGAAATGGGGTGTTGAAGTAGTTCTGCTAAACGCTCTGCAACAGCCAGCCCTAGGCCTAAACCGGCAATACTCTTTTGAGTCGGGGCTCGATAGAAGTCTGAAAAAATACGCGCCTGGTCGGTTTCCGCGATGCCTGAGCCAGTATCATAGACGCACACTCTCACGCGTTCACCTTCGCGACGGCAGCCGACCAAGATCTTACCGCTTTCGGTATATTTAACAGCATTAGAAAAGAAGTTTTGCAGGATTCGTCGCAGATATTTTTTATCGGACTCTACCACCAGTGAACTGGGTACGAAATGTAGTTCAACCTCGTCCTTAACCAATACTTTAAATTCATTTACCAGGGGTTGAAGGATATCGTCTAATTTGAATCGGCTGAGTTGTGGCGACAGGGTGCCGGTATCCAGTCGGGCTATTTCGAGTAGTGAGGATATGATACTTTCGGCGCTTAGAATCGCATCCCGAATTTGCACGATAGTGCTCATGTCTCGACGGTCTTCTTTTACATCTAGCAAGGTATTGGCATAGAGCTGAGCGGCGTTGATTGGTTGTAAAATATCATGGCTGGCTAGGGCCAGAAAGCGCGATTTAGTGGTATTCGCTTCTTCTGCCACGGCTTTGGCCTTTAGCAATTGCTCTTCAACTTCTTTTCTCAGTTCAATCTCTTTACGTAAATCCTGATTGATAGATTCAATCTGAGCGGTACGGCTTTGCACGCGTTGCTCCAAGTAAAGATTGTTTTGTTCGAGTTCATCCTGAGCGGCCATAAAGTCGGTGATATCGTCATAAGTGGTGACATAGCCTCCATCGGGAAGAGGGTTGCCCTTTATCTCGATAACGTGGCCGTTATGATGCTTGCGTACAACACGATAAGGCTTTCCTTGCATCAAATGTTTAAGACGTCGTTGAACATGCTCGTCAATGGCCCCAGGCCCCAATAGTCCGCGCTCAGCATTGAAGCGAACCAAGTCAGAAACTGCAATTCCGATTTGCAGCATGCCTTGGGGATAGTTAAACATTTCTTCATAGCGACGATTCCAGGCAATCATATTGAGGTCTCCGTTGACGACGCTAATGCCCGAAGAAATATTATCGAAGGACGCGAATAAAAT
The DNA here is from genome assembly GCF_001635315.1 of Oleiphilus sp. HI0123. Classification (NCBI taxonomy): domain Bacteria; kingdom Pseudomonadati; phylum Pseudomonadota; class Gammaproteobacteria; order Oceanospirillales; family Oleiphilaceae; genus Oleiphilus; species Oleiphilus sp. HI0123. Next base: position 4,060 of record NZ_LWGE01000386.1, on the reverse strand, counting down.
ATCCTGATTGAAACGCAGTGCTCGGGTCGTTTCTTCAAAGATATTAACGACTTCTTCTACCGCCAGCTTCTGACCACTCCTCAGGCTTTCTATCATGGCCTGAGAGGAGGCAACGCCAACAATGCCAGATAAGGATTGTTGGGCTTTTTTGATCAGTCGAGCGTCGGCTGTATTACCGCTGGTATGGTCGTATTCACCAAAGAGTTTGTTAGTGATGCTGCTGCCAACAAACTGTTCCAAAAGTGAGCGCAGGTCGAAGGTGCTAATATCGTCATAATTTTGGTATTCCGAGGCACGTTTTTGGGACTGGTTAGTAAAAGCCAGGGCTTGAATTCGGTCTGATAAAGTTGTTCTGTTTTGACGTGAAACGACGATAGTGGTGAGGATATTGGCGAGTAAGCTTAGAACCACACCTCGACTGAATTCATCGCTAAAGCTTAAACCAAAGAGAAACTCTGGGCGCAACCATTTTACACCCAGAGGGCCTTGCGAAAGTAAATCTTTTGATACCATGCCGGTATCAACCAGTAGCGGCAGCATTAAGGTATAGGCCCAAGTGATCAGTCCTGCTGCCAGCCCGGCATAGATTCCCGTGGCATTACTTCGCGTCCAATATAGCCCAAAAATAATAGCCGGTGCCAGTTGAACAGCTAATGCAAAAGCTGTCAGGCCGATACTGGTCAAGGCTGCATTTTCAGCAAAAACGACCTGATAGAGATAAGCAAAAATAACGACCAGAACCACAGTCAATCGGCGCGCAAAAATAAGCGATTGTGTGTAGTCTTTAAAACGATTCGCCCCTTTTTGACGACGCATAATGATTGGTAGAATAACGTCGTTGCTTAGCATTTGGCTTAAGGTGACGGTTGCCACGATGATCATTGCGGTTGCCGCAGAAAAGCCACCCAGAAAGGCAATTAAAGAAAGTGTTTGCTGCTCTTGAGCCAATGGGATTGAGATGACATAGGTATCTGCCGAGACTTGCCCATCTGCAAACATCAGGTTTCCTGCCTGAGCGATAAAGTAGATACACAAACCGATGAGTGTCAGGTAAATAGGAAAGACATACCTGGCGGTGCGCAAGTGATTTTCTGATTGGCACTCGACAAAGGCTATATGGAACATTCTAGGCAGGCAAAAAATAGCGCACGCCGAAAGAAACATTTCAACAAAAAAGCGCAGGTCAATTGAGTCACTGACCGCGATAGTATTTAAGTCTTGCTTACTTAATTCAATTTGCTCTGGTGAAACGCCGCTCATCCAATAGAGTGCAAAACCCGTGACAAAAAATAAAGCCACTAGTTTGATCAGGGACTCAAAGGCCACAGCACTAACCAAACCTGCATGATAGCCAGAGACATCAAGCTGCCGGGAACCGAACAACAAAGCAAAGCCTATCATGCTGAAGGCGATCAGCAGGGTGACATCCTGATTACCGACCTGATGGGTATCGATGATCAAAGACAAGGTGTCTGAAACTGCTTTTAGCTGTAAAGAAATATACGGTACTGTCGCCAGTAAAATCACCAGGGTCGTGGTCGCAGCAATGCCTTGGCGCTTGCCGTAACGGGAGGCTAAAAAGTCGGCAATACTATGAATATGCTCTTGCCGACAAATTAGAAAAATCTTATTCAAGATTGGCCACCCTAGTGTAAACAGCAGTATCGGGCCAAGCAAAATTGGCAGGAAATCCCAGGTAGAAGTTGAAGCTGTTCCGACTAAACCATAAAAAGTCCAAGATGTGCAGTACACGCCCAAGGCCAAGGCATAGACATAAGGATGGCGAGACCAGGAGTCTTCAGAGAAGCGTGTTTGGTCGCCTTGTCTTGCAACCCAGAATAACAGAGCGGTATAAGCGATGATGGCAGTAAACACTATGCTGGCTGACACGATGACCTCTTCATTTAATTATTATTTCTGGAGTATTCGCTATGTATATACAGCTTGCTGACTATCGGTGAATAAAAACCAGTGCTGTATCGCATTTTTCATATAGTAAGGTCTACTACTTTAGTCGTAACTTAGACCAAAGTCTTGGTCCCTTCTCCTAAATTACTTGCTAGATTGGCCTTGGCTTCTGGAAATAAAAGAAGACCTGGAGGCTGTCGGAGAATTGCGATCGGGTAACGGTTTACCGAAAGATCGTGATTCTCCGACAGTCTACTTTAGCCTTAAATGTAAGGTTCAACTAAGCGGAGATGTGTCATGCAAGAAAATAATAATGAGCAAGCATCTGCGTACTGGCAATACAATATCAAACTCATGCTAAAGCTGTTATGCATTTGGTTTGTCGTATCGTTTGTATGCGGAATCCTACTGGTCGATGTACTGAATCAGATTCAAATTGGCGGCTATAAATTGGGCTTCTGGTTTGCTCAACAGGGCTCGATGTATAGCTTTGTTGTGTTGGTCTTTTATTACGCAAAAAAAATGGCGGCACTTGACCGCGAATTTAACGTAGAAGAATAGGAGGCTGATATGGAACTGCAAACCTTAACTTATATCGTGGTGGGTATTACATTTGCTATGTATATTGGCATAGCCATCTGGGCGCGTGCCGGGTCTACCAAAGAATTCTATGTGGCCGGTGGTGGTGTTCACCCCGTTGCAAATGGAATGGCAACCGCTGCTGACTGGATGTCTGCCGCTTCGTTTATCTCAATGGCGGGTTTAATTGCTTTTTATGGCTATGGCGGTTCGGTCTTCTTAATGGGCTGGACAGGTGGTTATGTATTGCTGGCAATGTGCTTGGCACCTTACCTAAGAAAGTTTGGTAAGTTTACCGTACCAGAGTTTATTGGCGACCGTTTCTACTCTAGAACTGCTCGTATTGTCGCAGTGGTTTGTTTGATCGTAGCTTCGGTAACCTATGTTATCGGCCAGATGAAAGGTATCGGTGTCGCTTTCTCCCGCTTCCTTGAAGTGGATTACGGAACAGGCTTGTTAACCGGTATGTGCATTGTTTTTTTCTACGCCGTCATGGGCGGAATGAAGGGCATTACCTATACGCAGATTGTTCAATATTGCGTATTGATATTTGCTTACACGATTCCGGCTGTCTTTATTTCTTTACACCTAACCGGAAATCCGATTCCACAGCTTGGATTGGGCAGTACTATGGTGGGTAGTGAAACCTTCTTGCTTGATCGACTCGATCAAGTCGTCTCGGAACTCGGTTTTGCTGAATACACCACACAGGCTCGGCTCAGTACCACGAACATGTTTGTTTATACCATGTCTTTGATGATTGGTACGGCGGGCTTGCCTCACGTGATTATACGCTTCTTTACGGTTCCTAAAGTGAAGGATGCGCGAACGTCTGCTGGTTGGGCGCTAGTCTTCATTACCATTCTCTATACGACTGCACCTGCTGTGGCAGCGATGGCACGCTTGAACCTAATGAATACTATTGAACCTGCTAAAGGCGAGCACCTTGTTTATGACGAGCGTCCTGATTGGTTCAAAAAGTGGGAAACAACAGGCTTGTTGAAGTTTGAAGACAAGAATGGGGATGGCAAGGTTCAATACACGTCTAACAAAGAAACAAATGAAATGGTGAAAGTGGATCGTGACATTATGGTTCTTGCTAATCCGGAAATCGCGCAGTTGCCTAATTGGGTTATTGCCTTAGTTGCAGCGGGTGGTTTGGCTGCCGCACTCTCGACCGCTGCAGGCTTATTGCTGGCTATTGCCTCGGCAATATCACATGACTTACTCAAGGGTGTCTTTAGGCCTGACATTTCAGAAAAGAATGAACTCATGGCGAGTAGGGTTGCCATGGCAGGAGCCATTGCCTTTGCAGGCTATCTCGGCTTTAACCCGCCAGACTTTGCCGCGGGTACCGTCGCCTTAGCCTTTGGCTTGGCAGCCTCTTCGATCTTCCCGGTCTTAATGATGGGTATCTTTAGCAAGAAGGTGACCAAGGAAGGTGCAATCGCGGGTATGATTTCCGGGATTGGTGTGACACTGCTTTACGTCTTCCAGCACAAGGGAATCATGTTTGTGGCTAGTACGTCTTTCTTAGGTGATATGCCAGCTAACTGGTTCTTGGGAATTGAGC
>NZ_LWGE01000385.1:0-1112 GCF_001635315.1 Oleiphilus sp. HI0123 | reverse complement strand
AAGGCGAATAATCGGAACATATTCGTTTCGAAGGCGAAGGACGTCACAGCCACCAGAAACGCGATGTATCATCTGATCCTGAGACTCAATCGATTCGACAATAGATACCAAAGGAAAAATATATACCTGCTGACCAACACGAATTAGCTGACCATCCAAAATTGCCAGAGTCAGTGGCAAGCGTATCGAGAACATACTCCCCTTGCCTGGAGTCGACTCAACCTCGACCGAACCATTTAAGTCCTGTATATTTCTGCGCACAACATCCATACCAACGCCACGCCCCGAAATATCGGTAACTTCTGCAGCAGTTGAAAATCCAGGCTGGAAAATTAAGTCGTGAATTTGCTCTGGTTCAAGATGATCGTTAGGCGAAACAAGACCGTTTTCGATTGCTTTCGATAAAATTCGATCTTCATTGAGGCCGGCACCGTCATCAATAATCTGAATAACAATGTTACCGCCCTGGTGAAATGCGTTAAGGGTAATCTTACCGGTTTCATCTTTGCCAGCGGCAAGACGCGCTTCTGGCGACTCTAAACCGTGGTCAAGTGAGTTTCGAACAAGGTGAACAAGAGGGTCGCCTATTCTTTCCATCACTGTTTTATCCAGTTCAGTTTGCTCACCAAGCAGAACAAGCTCAACTTTCTTTTCAAGACTCTTACTAATATCGTGAACTGTCTGAGTTGGGTGAAGTCGAGGTTTCCAGTGTTGTTGATGAGCTGCCAGAACTTGGCTCGCTAGACCCCGAAGCATGCTATCTAGCTTGGAATATTGTACTTAAGGGTGATGCCGAAAGAGCTCAAATAGACGAAGTCTTTGAGTGGGTCGTTGATGACTCGGATATTCGAATTGAGAAAATTGATTCGCAAGCTTCTGAAGAGTCTGAGGTAAATGCTGAAGCAGCAGAGCCAGCGGTTGTTGCTGAAGCTGCGGTTGGTGTTTCAGCAGTTAAGACAGAAGATGTGCCCGCGTCTAAGTCGAGTGTTGAATCTAGTGCCAGTGTTGAGAAAGCGAGTAAAGCGCCAGCGCCTGTTAAAAAGGAAAGTAAGCCTGAAAGCGTTTCAATCCGTGTAGGCACAGACAAAATCGATAGCCTGATCAATATGGTC
>NZ_LWGE01000384.1:0-273 GCF_001635315.1 Oleiphilus sp. HI0123 | reverse complement strand
ACGACGAATCATGCTCTTCATTAGTTTGTGGGCAGGGCGGCACTGCTCAGGCAGCCCCGTTATACCCAAGGTCATCATGCACTTGCCTTCAGCAGCACCTTTAAAGCTCAGATACTTTTCAAGCATTGATATCTGGCCAGGGTGACCAGCCAAAGCAAGTTGGGTCGTGGTTTCAACGGCATTACTTAAGCGCAGCATCGATAGTTGAACCTTACTCTGAACCATATAACGAGCTGCTTCCTTTGCTTGCGTCCACGAAGGGAAGAAAATAAC
>NZ_LWGE01000383.1:0-1065 GCF_001635315.1 Oleiphilus sp. HI0123 | reverse complement strand
TCCTTAATCAATTGGCATAAAAGTTTTGATTTTCTATTTTTATCGACTGGGTATATCAACTGCTCAATTGTTTTTGCTGTTGTATTACTGGGACTAACTGAGACCTCAACGGGGTTATGTGTAAACTCTCTTGAGAGCATCTTGATTTCGTCTGAAAAGGTGGCTGAGAATAATAGGCTTTGCCTTTTCTTTGGAAGCAAGGAAATAATTTTCCGAATATCCCTTATAAAGCCCATATCTAGCATTCTGTCAGCTTCATCGAGAACAAGGATTTCGAGGTCTTCAAATTTCACTGCATTTTGAGAGTGTAGGTCGAGAAGACGTCCCGGAGTGGCTACAAGTATATCGAGACCTTTACGTAGCAGCATCATCTGAGGGTTAATCTTGACGCCACCGTAGACAACAGAAGAACGTAGAGGAAGGTGTTTCGAATACTGCTCAACACTTACGGCAATTTGTGCTGCGAGTTCTCTGGTTGGGGCGAGGATAACTGCACGAACTCGATTACCTTTTGGTTTTTCGCCTTTAACGAGACGATCTAGGATGGGCAATGTAAAACCAGCAGTTTTCCCTGTGCCGGTTTGTGCTGCTGCTAAAAGGTCATGGCCGGCAAGTACTTCAGGTATAGCTTTTTCTTGTATAGGGGATGGGGTTTTATACCCTAATTCTTCAATAGCTTTTAATAGTGGAAGCGAAAGACCTAAAGACTCGAAACTCATAAACTGCTCAACTGTAGGGGCTGTACAATAACAATACAGCCAAAATAAGGAGAGCGAGCTTATAGGATTCTAGTGGTTGGCGCTAGTATTGTTTTTGAGCGATAGCTGTTCACGATGTTTAAGAAATCAAGGCATAAACTCCTGATTGATCTTGTCGATCGAGCCATCCCGGTACATCTGTTTAAGATGTTTGCGAATGTTTTTAATCACTGCAGGCGAAATCGATAGGTTGCAGCCGATTGCTCTAAGATGTGTAAAAAAATCTAATGCAGATTTCTTAATTTCGATGTTCTCAGTGTGGGATATGTAGTGTGCCGCTACCGCGTCTGTTTCCCAAAAGTCTATA
>NZ_LWGE01000382.1:0-863 GCF_001635315.1 Oleiphilus sp. HI0123 | reverse complement strand
ACCTACTTTTGCACGGAGAACTTCCGACAGCAGAAGAAAACGAACATTTCAGAAAAACTGTTCGCAACCACACAATGGTTCACGATCAAGTTAACCAATTCTTTAAGGGCTTCCGAAGAGACGCTCACCCGATGGCGATCATGTGCGGCGTCGTTGGTGCTCTTTCAGCGTTCTACCACGATACGATGGACATCTCTGACGAAGAACACCGTGAAATAGCAGGCTTCCGCCTTGTAGCTAAAATGCCGACCATTGCAGCGATGTGCTACAAGTACTCAATCGGCCAGCCTTTCATGTATCCAAACAATGACTTGGATTATGCAGAAAACTTCCTGCACATGATGTTCAGCACGCCAGCTGGCGATGTTAAGTTTGACCCAGCCATCTCAAAGGCAATGGACAAGATCTTCATGCTTCATGCTGACCATGAGCAGAATGCATCAACATCAACTGTCCGCCTAGCCGGCTCAACTGGCGCCAACCCATTTGCCTGTATCGCTTCTGGCATCGCTGCACTTTGGGGCCCTGCTCACGGCGGCGCAAACGAAGCTGTACTAACAATGCTTAACGAAATCGGTGACGTATCTCGCATCGATGAATACGTTGCCAAAGCGAAAGACAAGAACGACCCATTCCGTCTGATGGGCTTCGGTCACCGCGTATACAAAAACTTCGACCCTCGCGCCAAAGTTATGCGCGAAACATGCGAAGAAGTTCTTGGTGCACTAGGCCTTGAGAATGATCCTCTATTGAAGATCGCGCGTCGCCTTGAGCAGATAGCACTAGAAGATGAGTACTTTGTTGCAAGAAAGCTATATCCAAACGTAGACTTCTACTCAGGCATCATTTTGAAAGCTATCGGT
>NZ_LWGE01000381.1:0-1138 GCF_001635315.1 Oleiphilus sp. HI0123 | reverse complement strand
AGGAAGGTCTGCTAAGTTAAGCACAAGCCGATAAAACTATGACGCAACACAGCTCGCTCTTCGAAAAGTTCACCCACGCATCTAGCCTGGACATGCAAACATTAGTCTCTGACTTAAGTACTTGCTCACAACCAGCCCTGAATGTTCGGACAATCCTGGAAGATAGTAAGCAAGTCCTTGATCGGCTGTATCTGGCAAATGAAGATATCCGTCAGCTTATCGAAGTTAAATCCAAACTCATGGATTATATTCTTAAAGGTTTATGGGCACGCTTCGGGTTCGACCAACATGTTAGCCTTATTGCTGTTGGCGGTTATGGCCGAGGCGAGCTGCAACCACATTCAGACATTGACTTACTCATCCTGGTAAGGAATGAAATTAATGATCAGCTGGGCACCAAACTGTCTGACTTTATCACACTATTATGGGACCTGAAGCTAGACATCGGCCATAGCGTTAGAACGATTGATGAATGTATTGAAGCCGCTAAAAGCGATGTCACCATTGCGACCAACCTATTGGAAACGCGCACTATCGATGGTGACCCCGAACTTCTGAGCATTATTTCAGACAAGGTCTATTCCGACGCAGTTTATACCTCTAAAGCCTACTTTCTAGCTAAACGCGAAGAACAAAGTGCACGCCACCTGAAATATAGCGGCACCGAATACAACCTCGAACCAAATCTGAAATCTTCCCCTGGCACCTTACGAGATATTCAGACCATTACCTGGATATCTAAGCGCCACTTTGGTGCTGAAGCTCCCAGCACACGCTCACGCTACCACTTTTTGACAGACGAAGAATTCCGCATGCTAGTCAGCGGCGAGACCTTTCTTCTTACCCTTCGTTATGGCCTGCAGATGATTGCCGACCGCAACGAAAACCGACTGCTATTTGAACACCAGCGCAAGCTTGCAGAAATACTCGGCTTTGAAGATGACGAGCAAAAGCTCGGTGTCGAGAAAATGATGCAACGCTACTATCGCATCGTATTGGGTTTAGCCGAACTTACTGACGTGATACTTCAGTACTTTGATGAGTTTTATCTAAACCCCGAGAGTGATGACAGTGTCCAAGAACTAGGTAAACGATTCCAAATTAATCACGGCTATATTGAAGCTAAGTCAGAAGATAT
>NZ_LWGE01000380.1:0-1020 GCF_001635315.1 Oleiphilus sp. HI0123 | reverse complement strand
ACAATTACCTTTGTGAAAATGGCGGGGCCGGACAGAAACTTGATCTAGTAATTTCTGCAGTGACAAGCAATGAGCGATAGGCGTCTGCTCATTAATAATTTTGGCTGGCACCTCCAGGTCGTCGTAATATAGTTCGCCAGTATAGTGTTGACCTTCAGCGGTAAATAAGCCCAGTTTTAGGGCAATAAAACTCGCAGTGCAGTCGGCTTCGATTGCGGTGCCCATTATACTGCCCGTATTGGCATTTAAGCCCGATGGAATATCAATCGCTAATATCGGGGCAGTAGATTTATTTGCTGCTTCAATAGCGTCAGCATACAGGCCTCTGACAGGGGAGTTAAGACCGGTACCTAATAGAGCGTCGACGATAATGTGATTGTCGGTCTCTGATGCTAGACTTTTGTCTGAGTAGTGGTCGCAGCTTACGTTTTCTGCTAAGCACATCTGGTATGCACTTTGCGCATCACCGACAAGTTTATCTGGAGGCGAAAGAAAGTAGACATTACATGCAATTCCATAAGCTTTGGCTAGCGCAGCGACAATATAGCCATCTCCGGCATTATTTCCACTGCCGCATAATACTGTGACTTTCTGGCAGTTGGGGAATCGTTCTAATAGTATATTGAAGCTAAATTTCGCTGCTTTGTTCATGAGCGAAAAGCCCTTGATTCCATGCCTGTTGATAGCCGAACTATCGATATCTCTTACCTGCTGGCTGAGGAATAATTCACTGGGAAGTTTTGTTTCAGGCATATCGGGTTCCATCTGATAGGGCGTCGAAAAGCTTAAGTTAATGATACAGTTCAAAATTTATATTTAATTAGATGATGCTAATTAATGGTTTTATTTAGTATAGATGCCCGTAAAATAGGAGCTCTATTCTTTTGTTAAGAGATCTTAGTGAACATTACTATGCGGACAAAATCGGAACAACTTATTATTTGGGCAACCAGGGCTTCTGTCGCTGTTGCATTTACCTTACTAATATTAAAAATATATGCTTGGATTGTAACGGGTTCA
>NZ_LWGE01000379.1:0-989 GCF_001635315.1 Oleiphilus sp. HI0123 | reverse complement strand
TGCGGAAAGTTTTGTCAGTTCAGATCATTTGAAGAAAGTTCAGAAAGAAGCAAAAGCGCTTGTGGATGAAACCATCAAATAAGGATTAAAAAGCTCTGAGTCATGACTCGGAGCTATTTAATGAGTAAGCTATACTAAAAGCCTACGACTAAGGAGTTGTCTGATGAGGGTTCCTGATAACAGTAATATCGTCATTTTTGGTGCCTCGGGAGACTTGTCGTTTCGCAAGCTTATCCCGGCTTTGTTCCATTTATATGTCACTAGACAATTGCCTGATTGTTTCTTTATTTTGGGTGTTTCGCGCAGTGCTTATGACTCAGATAGTTATCGTGAGGCTTTGTTAAAGTCGCTAAGTGAAGGTGCAAACCTTGATTCGCATACTGTCGAAGATTTTCTCCAGCACGTTTATTACTTGTCTTTGAATACCTCCGATGTCACGGAATACTCCAAGCTAAAGCTTACCTTGAATGAGCTGTATGCGCGCTACCAGACACCGCACAATACTTTGTTTTACATGGCGATGCCGCCAAGTATGTTTACCGTGATCCCTGATTGCTTGTCAAAGAGTCAATTGTTGGATCAGTGTGAAGGCTGGAAGCGCATCGTGGTCGAGAAGCCTCTAGGTTATGACTTGGAATCTGCAATCGAGCTAGACCATGGTTTGCATTCCTATTTTGATGAATCCCAGATTTATCGTATCGATCACTATTTGGGAAAAGAGACCGTTCAAAACCTACTGGTTTTTCGCTTTGCTAATGGCATGTTTGAACCATTATGGGATAGAAATTATATTGATTATGTTGAGATAACCGGCGCAGAGAAATTAGGTGTTGAGTCTCGGGGTAGCTATTACGATGGCGCAGGTGCCGTGCGCGATATGTTTCAAAACCACTTGCTGCAAGTTTTGGCGATGGTAGCGATGGAACCGCCAGCAGTGATCAATGCCGACTCAACGCGGAATGAAGTGGTGAAGGTTCTACAGAGTCTAA
>NZ_LWGE01000378.1:0-976 GCF_001635315.1 Oleiphilus sp. HI0123 | reverse complement strand
TTGGCTGCGTTGCTGCCAGGATGTGCAATACCAACCTTTGTCCGGCAGGCATTGCGACACAAAAACCTGAACTCAGAGCTAAGCTGGATATTGACACCTCTGCACAGCAGCTTGAACGCTTCTTTAAATCCTCGACACACTTGATGCAAGTGATGGCGAGAGCGTGTGGCCATGACCATTTGAGTAAGTTTACTCTGCAAGATATTGCGACTTGGAAAAAGGAGATTGCCGAATTAACGGGTATACCGTTTAGTGGCATGTAGAGATACCTTTTCCCAACAGTTGAATTAGTAACATGTCACCTTTTTGAGGTGGCTTGTCTTTGACATGTTAGTTTCCAAGAATCTGTGTCAGTGTGGGCTTTAGTTGAAGCTAGTTTTGATCGATAATGCTACAGCCAAGTAAAAACACCTGATAAGTTATCTTTAGCCTCACCCGCGAGTACGGTGCTTTTTAAGTTCTCCGCAGCACTTTCCGGGGTATCTAGGGATAGAGCATACTTGATGCCTTCATCTCCAGCCGGGTCGTGCAGACCGTCGGAGCACAGCATTAGTCTATCGCCCACAGCCAAGTCTAGAAAACCGATATCCAGATCAATGTTCTCATCAACACCTACCGCTCGAGTAATTGCATTGTTTTGAATGTTTTCTGTCGGTAGACCTGATTCTTTATATAAGTTATAGATTGAGTGGTCTGAAGACAATTGAGTTAGTTCACCGCGTCTCCATAAGTAAAGCCTGCTATCCCCAGCCCATAAGAAGGTAGATTTGTTATTCTCAAGCGCCAGAAGTACAACCGTGCTGCCACACGTTAGTTGATTATCCTTTGCATAGCTAAATATCTCGGTGTTTACATTTTGTATAGTTTGTTTAATTGCATCTACTTTGGAGAAAAGGTTTACTGGTAGTTCCTTTTCAGATAGTTGCCTTACAATCTCCTGGCTAGCTTTATCGCCATCAACATGACCGCCCATACC
>NZ_LWGE01000377.1:0-922 GCF_001635315.1 Oleiphilus sp. HI0123 | reverse complement strand
TAAATGCTGAAACGGTTAAGTATATCCTTGAGCACAGTGAAACGCAGTTGTTATTTGTTGGTAAACTGGACGACTGGGAAATGATGAAACCTGGTGTGCCAGATGATTTACCTTGTGTTTCTTATCCTCTAAGTCCAAAAACAGATTACCCAAGCTGGGATAACCTGGTTGCTGAGCATGCTCCGATACAAGAAGATACTGTTCGGGATGCTGACGAGTTAGCGACGATTGTTTATACATCGGGTTCAANCGGCAAGCCAAAAGGCGTTATGTTGTCATTTGAGGCCTTAGGTATTGCAGCAAGCGGTGTTGCACAAGCTTTGGATATAAAGCCTACTGATAGAATGTTATCTTACTTGCCACTGGCGCACGTGTTTGAACGTTTTGCGGTTGAGCAGTCCTCTATCCATATAGGTGCTCAGTTATTTTTTGCTGATGCTTTGGATACCTTCCTGGACGACTTGCGTCGTGCTAAACCAACGGTCTTTATTTCTGTTCCACGCCTGTGGTCCAAGTTCCAACTAGGTATCTTTAAGAAGATGCCTCCTAAGAAACTAAATCGTTTGCTTAAGATTCCAATTGTGTCTGGTTTGGTCAAGAAGAAAGTATTGACTGCTCTGGGCTTGGAATACTGCCGTTTTGCTGGAAGTGGTTCGGCGCCGTTATCAGGTGATATCATTAATTGGTATCGTAACCTGGGTCTGGAATTGCTAGAAGGTTACGGTATGTCTGAGAATTTTGCATATTCTCATATCTCATTGCCAGGCCGCTCAAAGGTTGGTTATGTAGGTGAGCCGATGCCGGGTGTTGAACAGCGTATTTCAGAAATTGGTGAGATCGAGGTCAAGAGCCCTGCTACGATGATGGGCTACTATAAAGACGAAGAAAAGACCAAAGAAACCTTTACCGAGGATGGCTTCTT
>NZ_LWGE01000376.1:0-211 GCF_001635315.1 Oleiphilus sp. HI0123 | reverse complement strand
AATTTCTGGCAGCAATGTTTATCTTTAGGACGCCTTCCAGCAGCTGAAGAGTTCGAACAATCCCCAAAATTGAAAGAGTTGATTGGTTCACATAAGAAAGTTTTTAATCTCTTACAGAAACGCTTTGATACTACTGATTTTGAAAAATCTCAAGTGGAACGCACCCAAGACCTATCAGTATATTTTGCATTGTCATTCTTTGGTAAACGAA
>NZ_LWGE01000375.1:0-6707 GCF_001635315.1 Oleiphilus sp. HI0123 | reverse complement strand
CTATTTAATGTAAGGGTTTTATCAGGAAGGGCTTAGTGTATAATAGCCTGAAATTTTTTGCCCATAATTTTCTGAGTGAGGGTGATCGGCTTGTTGTTTTAGTTTGATCAGCCATACTGTTAAGGTTTTGAAGATTAGAGAATTCATTAGCTTGTTTTGTCCTTCAGAGCTGCTTGGTTATGTGGGTAAAAATGACAATATTAGATTTATGTTTAGAGATGAAAGTGAGCGCAATTAAAATGAAAATGATTTTAAAAAGTGTAGTGATCGTTGCAGGTTTGGTAGGGTCTTTGGGGGCTTCAGCCGCTGGTGACGTTGAGGCAGGAAAGGCCGCTTCAGCTACGTGTGCTGGTTGTCACGGTGCCGATGGAAATAGTGTTGTTGCTAACTTTCCTAAACTGGCAGGCCAAGGTGAGAAGTACTTGGTTAAACAAATGAATGACATCAAAGAAGGTAAGCGTCCTGTAATCGAAATGACAGGCTTGCTTGATGCGCGTTCTGCACAGGATATCGAAAACATTGCCGCTTACTTTGCGTCACAAACAACTACGCCTGGCCAAGCAAAGAAAGACTTGGTAGAAAAAGGTGAGATCATGTACCGCCAGGGTAATGCAGCAACTAAGGTTGCGGCGTGTGCAGCGTGTCACGGCCCAGCAGGTGAAGGTGTGTCATTGGCTGCATTTCCAGCGCTTGCCGGTCAGCATGCTGATTACATCGCATCTCAGCTTAAGAAGTTCCGTAGTGGTGAGCGTAGCAACGATGGTGATTCGCGTATGATGCGTTCAGTAACGGCTCGTTTGAATGACAAAGAAATTGAAGCAGTTGCCAGCTATATTTCTGGTTTATATAAATAAGCTTCGTCTCTGCCGAGGAGCAATATGCTTCTCGGCTTTCTAGTTCCCTACCTTCCTATTTGAATACTTCTAACATTCCATCTGAGGTCAAGGCAATAACATTGGACTTCTGATCGATGACATCGATAATCGCTTTACTGCTGGCGCCGCCATAAGCTTGGCGAGGTTCTGCTTGCCAGGTCTTCACTTCAGTTCCTTTTTTAATATTAAATTTACTGATGACGCCTTGGAAAGTGCCAAGCGTTAGGTATTTCTCATCATCAGAAAAATCAGCGCTGGTGTAATTAATATATCGATTCTTAAACTTGAATTTACTTTTCCCGGTTTTGGTATCCCAAACCAGAGCATCTTCGCGTTGTGAGGTGGTAAAGGCGAGCTTACCAGAATCAGATATTGCAGCAGTCTTGATCTGATTGTTCAGGCTCAAGGCGTATTGCTCTTTGCCTGTTTTCAGGTTCCAAATCTTTGCAATGTTATCATCACCGGCACTAATACCTACTGCACCGTCTTCACTGAGGTCGGTAGCCCGTATTGGTGCGTTATGCTTAAAGCTGTGTATGGCCATACCTCGATCAAGGTCAAAGTAATTGACCGTACCATCTCTCAGGCCTAGCAATGCTCGTCGCCCATCTTGGTTTAAGCTAATCGCTTCGATTCGATCGGCTGCTTGCCAGAACTGTAGGGACTTACCATTCGTAGCGTCCCATAGCACTAAGTCTTTTTCTTGGCAGGTTACGGCTCTCTTACCGTCACCGGAAACCGCTGAGGCCCGGATGGATGAGTATTCGCCGCTTTTATGATTCCAGTCATAGAGGCGCTCTTTCTTTTTGGTGTTCCAAAAGCTCCCGCCATGATGAACCGATCCGATGACCGCAAGGTATCCGTTAGGGCTGAGTTCGCCGCTTAGTAAGCCTTGAGTCGCAAGCTGTTTACTGCTAGTGGGGCCTTCCGCGCATGCGGCAAGTGCCAGACTGAGTAAAAGGGTAGAAGTTTGTTTTTTAAACACCGATAGACCTGATAGATTTGATTCGATTTTAAAAGGACGTCATTACATCTTTAGTATAGTCAGAGACGAGGAAAAAGAGAGAATAAATATGATCTGGAGGGGAAGCGCATAATATAGCCAGAATTAAGAAGTTCTGGCTATCGCTCAGGAGTTCATTTAGAACTAAGCGGTTGTGTCTGCGTGCACCGCGTGAAGTGCTTCAATCAGCGTGTCTTCAAGCTCAAAGCGCTCTTCAAGGGTTTTTCCTAAGGAGTCGAGCTCTTTAATAAGGCCTTCGATGCCATCGTCGACTTTATGTATATCGTCGAAGCGATCGTTAAACGCTAGAGATTGTTCGGTGGACATTTCAATGCGAGGAAGGATTTTCTTTGCAAGCTCAAGTCCACCGTCATCATACTCTGCTGCCTCGGCAACGAGTTGCTCGTAGACTTCGAAGTGTCCGACCGAAACATAGTCGACCAATATCTGGCAAAACGATTGGAACTTCTCTGCTTTATTTTCTTGAGAGCTGCCTGGGTTTACAGATAGATCGCACAGGCTGACAATAAGCGCTTGCCTTTCCTTAAGCCATTTATCGATTAAGTCGTTTACTCCACCCCATCGCTCTGCAGCATTCTTGCAATTCTCGAGCATTCATTAACCCCTTTCTACTACATTATCGTTTCGAGACTTGTTGTACCTTGTCGGTACTTAGCTAGCTCGTTTCGTTTAAGTAATTGTTGTTTGTAGCTTGCTTGGCTACCTGTTTATTATCATTTTACTTTTGCAGATGAAAAACAAAATGTTTTGCGTATTGTTCGGTAAGCTTTGTGCTTACTTCTGTAACAAATAGCGTGTAGTCATGAAACTAACTAATTTGTTTAATGCTCGCAACAGTTTATTTGTTATCTTTCTTAAATAATATACTCAAGCCGATTATTGCAAAGCAAATAAACGCCAATAAGCTCCAGCCTGGGATTGATAGACTCATGAAGGTCCACTGAACTTTTGCGCAATCGCCTGTGCCTCGTAGGGCCATCTCGATTACTTCCAATAAGGGAAACACTTCGAGCATATAATCGATGCCGGGGCCGCATGCGGGGACCTGGTCTTCGGGTAAGCTTTGTAGCCACAATTGTCGAATAGCAACAGCGGCACCACCCACAGATAAGAGTGCTGCGAGGAATGCGTAGATGGACGAAGCGATCTTTCCTGCATTATGGATTGCACCGATCAGCGCAACGAGCCCAATGCCGCTAAAGAATACTCGTTGCATCATACACATTGGGCATGGGTCCATGCTGCTAAAAGGCTCAATGTAGGTGGCAGTGACTAATAGTGCCGCACAAGCGATAAAAATAAATAGAAAGCGTTGCTGTGAAGAAGGGAATGTCATGATCTTTGTTGCTCGTAAACTTGTAGTCGCTTTGCTTACCTTATAAAAGAGGTAAAGAGCGCGGTCAAAAATGTATTCTTCACTAGTGAGCCGCCTGAGTAAACAAATTTGTTTTTCTCTTAAGAGCTTGTAATGTCATATTAGGATAACAATGATAATTGCTTTGGTCTTGCGTTAAGAATGTCGGTGAAGGTGTTGCAGGCTGACTTTTCCAGCCTATAATTACTTCTTTAAGCAATTGATGACAGAGTGCAAATGAGTATAAAAGTTCCAGCGTTTTTTTTATTAATGCTATCGATGTGTGTAGCGATGCCTTTAGCAGCAGAAGATGAGGGTGAAGAGGGGGCGCCTGTATCGATTCAATATCATGACTTAACGCCACCGTTTGTCGCTAATTTTGGTAGTGACAATGGAAAGAAGCTAAAGTTTCTCAAGGCAGGTGTCTCAGTCAGAACATCGAGCGGCGCTGCGGTAAACGAAGTTATGAATCATGATGCTTTGGTTCGCCATCAGATCGTGATGCTTTTAAGTCGTCAGACTGAAGAAACACTCGGTACTTCAGCAGGTCAGGAGAAGGTTCGACTTGAAGCGTTAGAACTTGTGCAGCAGATTCTGGAAGAAGAAACGGGTGATGGGCAGATAGATGATCTCTTGTTTACCAGCTTTGTTGTTCAGAGATAAGGCTTAGCGACTTCTAAAGCGAAAATAAGAAAGGGGCCGTAGGGTAGAGAGCTTAGGCGATTTTGCCAACCCTTTCGTTCGGCTTATCCAGTTCGCATTTTTCGACGCCGTCTTCCCAGCCTGCTTCCCATGCAGCTTGCACTACTTCGCCAGAATAAGGGCACTGCTGAATATCTGCTCCCATCACTCCCGCCATATATCCCTGACGATAAGCTTTGTTTAGTGAGTCAATATCCCAGCATAAAGAAAAGTCTTGGGCCATTTGGCCACTCCTTTCATTAAGCTGCCTTGCACTTTTACAAGCATCATTGAGATAGCCATATTCAATACGCCACATGAGATGTAGAGCAGAATATAGCTTCCCGTTCGGCTAACAAAGTGGTTTGGCAACGCCATCCACATTAAGAATCCTTACTTATTCACAAAGCCTGAACATAAACTTAATGCTCAGAACGCTCTCCTACAAGCGTGAAATGCCTTATTTATATAATTTTATTTGGCGTGTAAGTCATCATTTTAAGATGAAACAATTAATGTGAGTGAACGCTTTTGATATCAAGACTGAGTTAGCGAGATACAAAAAGAACACCAACAGAAATACTCCGTTTCAAGCGTTAACAAAATTAACACAGGAGCGTACCTGCAACAATGACAGGATGGTCAAAAATGAGGGGAATTTCAGTTTTGTTTTACGACATGGAAAACGCTGCACAAAATTTATACTAAAACGTATCGGTGAACAGATGTGCAGCAAGTTTTGTGAAAGAGTCGTGAGAAAATCTAGAGTTATTGCGCCTGATAGTCCATTAGGTATCTATCGAAAGAAATACGATCACTACGCTTTATTTCTTCTGCTTGCTTAAACGACTCCTGCGCTTGTTTTTCAAACTGGCTGAATTGGTTTTGTGCTGGCTCAGCACTGAGTACCAATTGATGCTTCTTTGAAAGTTCTCCAGCGATCTCTAGCCAGGATAGAGACTCTTTCTTCATGACTGACAACACTTGAGCGGAGGGTGTTAGATCTGGTGTATCGAGTTTAGCTAGCTGTTCCTTTAGTGCCGACTTATAACGTTGGTCGCTCGTTGCCTGGTCTAGTACTTCGGCAAGACCTTGCATGCCTTTTAGAAGCTCAAGCCCCCAGCTACTTAGCGTTCGCTTTTGTGATTGGTCGGTGAGTTCAAGTCCTGGTCTTCTACCTTCATTGACGACCAGGTCAAAGTTACTATCGAGATATTCACATTCCTTATCGCCAATTACCGGAGAGTCCTGGAGTAAGCAAAAGCTCAGGAATATATCCATAAAGTCGACCTGTCTGTCAGAAATTCCCAATGGTAAAAATGGGTTCAAATCCAGGCAGCGTACCTCGATATATTCGACTCCGCGTTCGTTGAGTGCATGCCGTGGCGTTTCGCCTGACAGTGCACTGCGCTTTGGTCGGATTGAGCTGTAATATTCGTTCTCGATTTGCAGAATATTCGTATTGATCTGAAGGTAAGCGTCACCTTTCTTTAGCCCAAGCTCTTGGTATGGCGGGTAAGAAGTGTTAATGGCATCGCCAAGTGTATGGGTGAAGTTTTCCAGGCTGTTAAAGCAGATATTTAGCGATGATTGGGCGTTGTTGTGATAGCCGAGGTCTCCCATTCTGAGCGAGGTAGCATAAGGCTTATACAGCGTGCCCTTATCATCAAATGATTCGAGGCAGTGATTTTGGCCAGCGACAAAACTCTGGTCTAGGCAAGGCGACGCACCGAATAAATACATGAGTAGCCAAGAGTAGCGACGAAAGTTTCGAATCAGAGCGAAATATTGCTCCGACTTAAAGTCTTGTAGTGACTGCTCTTTATTGCCATGCGCTTCTTTTAGATTAAGCCAAAGGGAGTCATTGATCGAGAAGTTGAAGTGCAGGCCCGCAATGCTTTGCATGGTTCGGCCGTATCGATGGCCTAGACCTTCCCGGTAGACGTACTTCAAGCGTCCAATGTTGGAGTCGCCATATTCAGCAATACGAATGCTGTGCTCGCCATCAAGCTTGCAGGGCATGCTGCCAGACCAGAGAACTTCATTGCCAATATTGCTAGCAACAAACTTATGCGTATCTTGCAATGTTTTTAGCAGGCCTTCTCTAGAGTCTTCAACCGGTGTAATTAGCTCTAATAAAGCTTCCGAGTAATCAGTGGTAATGGAAGGGTGAGTCAGCGGATGGCCCAAGGCTTCAGGGTGATTTCTCTGCGAGATCGAAAATTCGCTATCTGCCCGAAGACCTTCTTTTTCTATGCCGCGTGAAATCGGTAAGCCCTGCTCTTTAATATGCTGTGCCAGGATCGTTAAGTCGCTCGGAGACAGGCCCGCATGAGCATTATTGTTGGTGTTTGAGGGCGCTGTCATGTGTTAATCCTATTGTGGGTGCGAGTTGTTTCGAAATAAGACCGCAGTATTATCATTTTACTTCAATTTAAGCTTACTAAAAGCATTGGCCATGGCGCCGGACATTGGTGCCTCGGTTTGCTTGGGTTTTCTATTCTGCTTGGCGTTGCTGTGCTTATTTTGATGTTCTGGGCTGCTTTGAGCTTTATCGTTCATTTGTGCTTCGTCGCCCATTCTCATACTCAGTGATATTCGTTTTCGTCTTGGATCAGCTTCCATGACTTTCACCTTTACGATATCACCTGTTTTGACAACGTCGCGAGGGTCTTTAACAAATTTGTCCGCCAGTGCCGAGATATGGACGAGACCATCTTGGTGCACACCAATATCAACGAAGGCTCCAAAGTGTGTCACGTTCGTTACCGCT
>NZ_LWGE01000374.1:0-809 GCF_001635315.1 Oleiphilus sp. HI0123 | reverse complement strand
ACACAATTCTAAATGATATTGCTGTTGCTGCGCCTTTAAAAGTTGTATTGGATGCGGGTAACGGCGTGGGCGGGAAGGTTGCGCCACAACTAATTGAAGAACTTGGTTGTGAAGTTATTCCATTGCATTGTGAGGTTGATGGTAGTTTTCCTAATCATCACCCTGACCCTAGTAACCCAGACAATCTCAGAGACTTGATTGCCGCAGTGCAAGAGCATGATGCGGATATCGGTTTAGCCTTCGACGGCGATGCAGATCGTTTGGGCGTTGTAACCAATACAGGTAAGATTATTTGGCCTGATCGTTTGTTGATGTTGTTCGCCAAAGACGTTGTCTCCCGTAACCCGGGAGCAGATATCTTATTTGATGTTAAATGCTCTCGACGCCTTAATGGTTTGATTAGCAGTTATGGCGGTCGCCCGGTAATGTGGAAGAGCGGACACTCTTATATGAAAGCTAAAATGAGAGAAACCGGGGCATTACTTGCTGGTGAAATGAGTGGTCATGTATTCTTCAAAGAGCGTTGGTTTGGCTTCGATGACGGTCTCTATGCTGCCGCTCGTTTATTAGAAGTCTTGGGTATTGAAGATCGCTCTTCTGAAGAAGTATTTGCCGATTTTCCTGAAGACTTAAGTACGCCTGAGATAAATATCAGTGTGACAGATGAGTCTAAATTTATGATCGTTGAAAGTCTGTGTGCTTTGAAAGACCAGTTTGTTGGTGGAAATATTTCCACGATAGATGGTTTACGAGTCGAATACCCAAATGCCTGGGGTTTATGTCGTGCATCCAATACCACTCCCGTATTG
>NZ_LWGE01000373.1:0-221 GCF_001635315.1 Oleiphilus sp. HI0123 | reverse complement strand
TACCTGGTACGAATCACAGCTTGCGAGTCTATCTAAAGGCAAACAGGCCATACCTGATCAGACAGCCTGGATATCTGTGGCTCAGACGCTCTCAGGCCTGGGAGTTCATGCCTTTACAAAAAGGCGTGCTTAGTCGCTCAATCTGATTATTTCGCCTCGATCGATATAGGTTGCCGAGCATTTCCTCATTAGTGGTATAGCTTTAGGCAACCTTTCTTATT
>NZ_LWGE01000372.1:0-268 GCF_001635315.1 Oleiphilus sp. HI0123 | reverse complement strand
ACTGAAGAAGAGCCTTTGATCTTAAGGTCTTTAATAACGGTAACACTATCGCCATCAGCTAACACTGCGCCATTTGAATCTTTTACAATCAAACGATCTTCATCTTCTTCAGCATTAATGGGCCATTCATGGGCGCACTCAGGACAAACAAAACTAGGGCCGTCTTCATAAGGGTATTCAGAATCGCACTTCGGGCAATTAGGCATAGATATTCTCTTTTAGGTTTCAACATGAATCTAACAATGAATCAGCCTGCCCTGGGAGCAAG
>NZ_LWGE01000371.1:0-706 GCF_001635315.1 Oleiphilus sp. HI0123 | reverse complement strand
TTGTTCTCGCTAGCCCCAAAAAACTGTTGCGCAGCGAAATCAACTGAAAAGCCACCTCTAACAAAACCTAGACCAACCGAAGCTCGCTGTTCATCCGCTAAATCAGAATAATTTCCAGTTTGATCTGTTATGCCAGCTCTTATCGCAAAAGTGTTCGAAGAAGTGGCACCACCGATTAGTAGTTCAGCACCGAGCTTTTTCTTTGTAAGTTCGATATCTAAAGAGTCGCTAGTTTGAAACAATAAATCCGACATCCCGCTGTACTTAAGTTTTTCGAAATCTGCGTTAAGATTGAGTTGGAAACTTACTTCGCTAAAGATCCAACCAAGACTCATCTTCGAACCAACTGATACTGATTCCGGGTATGCTGTAATCTCTCGGTTTCTTAGGGGATGATTAAAATCGTTTTCGAATGGGGTATGAGTCGACTCAAAATGGTAAGCTGCGCCTACATCCCACGCTAAATATCCAGAACTTGATGTGAAGTCGATTGGTTTATCAAGTAATCTATAGTTTGCCCCTAACTGTAATCCATACCCCGACGTCTCTTGCCTTACCTTATCGCTCACATCTTTTTCTTTTACCGATATGATTTTTAATGTGCCGCCTATTTTTGCGCTGTCTGACGGTGCATAAGCGACGTTTGCGCTGATATCATAACTCTGTAGAATCGCCGCTTCTTCAGTTCCTTGACTGGGCTCTTTAA
>NZ_LWGE01000370.1:0-200 GCF_001635315.1 Oleiphilus sp. HI0123 | reverse complement strand
GCCATCGTTAAAACGCGCGAAGCATTTGATGCCGATCCAGAAGCATTTACTCTTGCCTATGAAGAAAAGCAAGAAGCACTGATCGCTAAGGTAGTTTCAGCAAGAAAGCGTTTAGAGGGTGTGGCATGCTCTGACTCCATTCGAATTGAAATTGCACAACGTTGTGAAGATGCGTTGGTAGATGGACTAAGAGCAGATAT
>NZ_LWGE01000369.1:0-1005 GCF_001635315.1 Oleiphilus sp. HI0123 | reverse complement strand
CTACAACCACTAGCATAGTGTCATAAAGTTGATCTGGAGGGTTGTTGGAGTCTAGCCCGAGTGACTCATATATTCTTGCTTGAAACGCCTCGATCATCGCTTCGTGCAAGCCGAGTTCATTGCCGTAAGCGACTTTCACGTTCCCCTTTTTCTCTTCGAATGTCGTCAATACAGATGGAATGTCGTTCTTTGCGTGAGTTGCGGCAAACAACATTCCTGGAACCGCGTAGATCTCTTCGACACCTTGATCAATTAACGAGTTTAGACCCATATGAATGTTGGGTGCGGAGAACTCCAAAAAGCCATATTCGACAGGCATATCTGGAAATCGTTTTTTTAGTCCTGCTGCGACACGCCCAAATTCACGCTCTGCGCCTTTGTCTCGACTGCCATGGCCACAGACCATAATGCCACGTTTTACTTCCACTGATTGATCAGCCATATTGCCTCTCCATTTGTATGTCGTTTGCGGTGCCAGCAAAATATTTTTTTAATGCGTGCATGCTTTGTTTAATTTTATGATTTAGTTCCGTCACTTGTTGGACGTTTTGTATATCGACAAAGCCTATCCTAATTAAAGAATGCCCTTTACCGATTTTGATTAATCGAAGTAAAACACCGTGCTGTGCAAACACTTCGAATAGTCGTTTTGCTTTTTCATCTTCGAGGGTATAGGTCGAAAACAACAATTGGTGGGCTTCTGATACATCGCCCCCTTGTTCTCGCAATTGAATAAATAAACCTTGCCACAGCTTTTGGTTATCTCGAGACAAGTCGAGGTATCGCTGGCGCGCGTCAGCTTGCCATTGCGCATCAAGAAACGCTCGAGTCGCTATTTCTTGGGCAGGCCCATTGACATCCCAAACACCAATGAAAGCCTTCATCTCATGCAAAAGCGTTTGGCCCGCAAAAACAAAACCGAGCCTCAAGCCTGGTAAGCCAAAGAATTTACCGAATGATCTTAATACCACCATATTCGCTGCAAAATTAGCACCCAAAACACTT
>NZ_LWGE01000368.1:0-309 GCF_001635315.1 Oleiphilus sp. HI0123 | reverse complement strand
GTTTTTGATGTCTTCAAATCGTTCATGCAACGATTCGACGTCATTCATTTCTAATAACCTGTTTATGAACTCTGGGCCTGCAAATCCGTAGTTTTGATTGCAGTTTTGTTTTAAGTTATCAGAGAAACGTCTACCGCTTTGGTGTTCATGAAGTTGATCAAAAGCACCATACTCACGAGAACAAGTAATATTTAGCAGCCGCATTGAAACACCCGCTCTAGCATTGGATCCAGTAGAAGCGATCAAATCTTCTGGACTAATCTCACCGCTAGAAATAATGCTTTGTCTCCATTTATTTATAGATTGTGA
>NZ_LWGE01000367.1:0-907 GCF_001635315.1 Oleiphilus sp. HI0123 | reverse complement strand
AAAAATAACACCACCGATTAATCCCGTATCGTTTTTATAGTCAACGTCAACAGCTAGAATCATTAAGATTTTCTTCCAACTCTTCACTAAAAACTTTGATACCCGATTTGTTGCACAGTTTGCTTTCTCTAAACCTTTTTAGCTGGCCGCAGCTATACATCCCATCGATCTCGAGTCTTTTGATATGAGGCAGATTTTCTGCATTTATAAAAATATCTGGAAAAGTGTAGCTGCTAATATTACTTCCCCCTAGGCTCAACCAAGCATCTTCCAATACGCTAAAACCGGACGTCAATAGATTGTCATGAGTCTTAGAGGTTAACGGTTCGCCATCACTCGTTATGATTTCAAGATTGCGCAGTCTTTTGAAAAGTATTGGCCTATCTAGTCTAAAATTACCATGAATAACGAGTGATTCGACTGAATGTAGACTCTCAAGTAAGCTTGTTAAATCGCCAAGTAAACTTGGAGCCCAACCATCACGATTACAATACAATTCATCAATACCTAGTGACAGATGCTCTAAAAGAGGAAAGCTAGTTCCAGACAAGATTTCTATAGCTTTTTCATAATTAAATGAAGATCCAGGAGGAGTATAGTCGCAGTGACCTATACATATTGAACGGAGCTGTTGAGGTAAGCCAGACTTAACAAGAGCTTCCAAAATATGAAAACTTTTTCCTCCAAGCAAAATTGAAACAGAAGTACATTCCCTGGGAATACCGTCCAACACTTTATAACCATTATGTTCGGTCTGTGGTACGCCGATAATCAGGTCTGTTTTATCTCTATCTATTGAGCGCTGTTCTTCTGGGAGTTCAAGTATTATTTGTTCGAACTCAAGATTGCTCGGAAGGTCCGTCTTATTTCTAAACACTGAGAACATTATGAATCAATCGCCGCGACT
>NZ_LWGE01000366.1:0-1744 GCF_001635315.1 Oleiphilus sp. HI0123 | reverse complement strand
CTGGATCAACTATATCATCACCCTGAACGGGCCTGAGCCTTTGGACTATCTTGAATCAGACATTGATTACCAACACTACATTGAGAAACAGCTAAAGCCCATCGCGGAAGGCATTCTGCCCTTTATCGGGATGGACTTTGATCGCCTAATAGATAATCAAATGGCCTTATTCTAGGGAACCTAGAAGTAAGTTCCTTAAGGCTCAATGATATTAAAGACACCTCTCGGCTTCTCAAACAACCTGAAGAAACTCACTAAATCCAGCTTACTACCCTCCACCGTCAAATCATCCGAGAACAGGGTTTCTTTGATCCCAGCCTGATCAGTGGCCATTTTGAGAAATAACTCATGAGTCACCTTAAGTGTGGCATCCGCATCACTGACAGGTTCAATTTGTTCAAAATGCAGAACGGCATTTTCAATCCACAAATAGAAATTTACCTGCCTGTCAGTGAAGGTGATATTGATCTTATGATGGCTATCAAAAGCTTCCGGGCCAATTAAACGGGCAGCCATTGATATAAAGAAGTTCTCAAGAGGTGCCTCTCTCAGAACCCCCTCCATCATTGCCACATCAACGCCTTTATCCGGGCCACCATGTCTCAGCTCATAAGCCCCCGTAAGATAATTATCTCGCCAAGGCGCTGATTCCGATTGGTATCCCAATTGATCATAAGCTTTAGCAAGGAGCTCTCGGGCCTTATCGTTGCCAGGGTCAGCAAAGACCAATTTATTCAAAAGTTCGGCTACCCAACGATATTCACCCTGGTCAAAAGCCGATTGAGCAGCAAGTAGAACCCTCTCAGCCCCTCCCATTAAGGCTATGTATTTATCCGCAGATTCTTCCGGAGGAAGCGGATTAAGATTCGCAGGGTTTCCGTCATACCAGCCTAAATACCACTGATAAACCGCTTTTGCATTATGTTTTACCGTTCCATAGTAACCACGGTTGGAAAAGTTACTGGCCAAACTCGGAGGCAACTCAATCTGTTCGGCTATCTCCGTTGGCGTATACCCTGCATTTAATAAACGCACCGACTGATCATGGATATATTTATAAGTATCCCGTTGAGCTTTAAGAAATGTCACCAGTTTTTCACTGCCCCATATCGGCCAGTGGTGACTGCCAAAATAGAGGTCACTTTTCTCTGCGTATTGAATGGCATCATGAATATAACCGCTCCACTTCAAAGCATCGCGCACTTTAGCCCCTCTCAAGGTATATAGGTTGTGGAGATTACGCGAAACCAATTCAGCGCCACACCAGGCTCGGAACTCAGGAAGATAGAAAGTAAATTCTGCAGGTGCTTCTGAACCGGATACCACCTGAAATTCAAATGTCACGCCGTCGATCTCATGACGTTCACCACTCTCGGAAATCAGCACATTGGGTTCTAAGATAGTGAACTGACCAAACGCAGGTTCCTTACCTAAGCCAGAGCCCACATGCCCTCTTTCAGATTTAGGTAATCGCTTTCCGTACATGTACATAGAGCGACGTCCCATTGCCATGCCTGCCACCACATTTTCACTGGTGGCCTCTTCCATAAAGCCTTCTGGCGCGATCACTTTAAGTTGCTGTTGGCTGACTTGTTCTGGAGAGGCAATGCCATGGGCACCGCCAAAGTGATCAATATGAGAATGGGTGAACAAAATGGCGCTAACGGGTCTTTTTCCTAATTGATCATTTACCAGTTTCATTGCCACGCGTGCCGTTTCCACTGTGGTTAACGGGTCTATCACG
>NZ_LWGE01000365.1:0-10313 GCF_001635315.1 Oleiphilus sp. HI0123 | reverse complement strand
CATTGAAGGTTCTATTCTTGGGGCGGTCTTTATCTAATATAAGCTCGTAATCGGGAATTCTTTTTGAAAATTTATCTAGCCAATATTGTTTGTCCTCGTTCTCTGAAGATTGACCAGCAAAATCAACAAAAGAGTATGCTTCTTCTAAATCAGCCGAATTTCCCTTTACGGTGCTATTGTAAAAGGCTGACAAATCTGCGATCACGATGCCAAGAGACCAGCCATCACAAATAATATGATGAGCAGTGAATATCAGGTAGTGACAGGTATCCGACTCTTTCAGTAAGCGAACTCTGAATAAAGGGCCATTGACTAGGTCCAGAGGCTCGCGGGCTTCGCTTTCAATAAGTTCTTCAAGAGCTTGTTTTTCAATATTTTCTAAGCTGCATTGAATTTCCTGATAGTCGAATACTCTAAAGCTTGTGCCATCTTCAGAAAAACTGGCTCTGAGAGCATCATGCCTTGCAACGGTTAGCTCAAGTGCATTGATGAGAGCAGGCACTCTGAGCTCTCCTTTAAACTTTAAGGTAAAGGATTCGTTAAAAGCGCTTGAAGCCTTTGGATCCATCAGGACAGACGACCATATTTCAAGTTGTGCTGCCGTGGACGGAACCGATTTTATCAGGGTCGGTTTTTGATCAGCAAAGGGGTCGAAATCTACCGAAACAGATTGTATGGTCTTGATTTGGCTAGTCATTAGTTTTGCTCTAGCATTCTGTATTTTCCAGGTTGTTCAGGGTCCCTTATAAACCATGCAGGCTTTCCTTGGGAATCTTTTCCTAATCTAGCTCCTGGAACTGGTGGAGTGTTTTGCAATGACGCCGTTTCTTCAGTGTTTTGGGTGTTCGTGTTTTTGCTCGGATCGAGCTCGGGAAAGAATCCTAACGACAGCATTTCGTCGACGGCTTCCTCAAAAGCTTTAATGATTGCAGCGATATCTTCATCACTATGAGCTGTGGTAAGGAAACATGGGCGTGCATCCCATATATGGATTCCTTTTTCTCTCAACAGCGTAAATATTAGTTCCTCGTAAGCGATATCTTGGGGAATTTTAAAACGGAATAGGGACTGGCAGTTCACGACTTTGATCGGAGCATTTCGTTGGCTTGCGTACAGGTTCATTTGCTCGACCATTGCAGCGGTCTTGTTGCCCAAATCCTGCTGTATAGTAGGCTCGGCTATTAGTTTATCTAATACTGCATTTGCTGCAGCCATCGCGAGTGGGTGGCGTACAAAGGTTCCCGCAAAGTAGGTTACGCCAACTTCGGGCGATGAGTCATCACCATATCGCCATTGGCCACCATCTAAGGCGTCCATATACTTGGACTTGCCTCCAATAACACCAATTGGCATACCTCCACCGATAATCTTACCGTAGGTTGCGATATCTGCTGGAATATCGAAATGGCCTTGAGCTCCTCGTGGTCCGAGGCGGAAACCTGTAATGACTTCATCGAATATAAGGGCCATCTCATTTTGATCGCATAAGCTCCTTAACTCTTGAACGAACTCTTTAGGCTGAAGTTCTGGGTTTCGGCTTTGTACAGGTTCGATCAGAACAGCAGCGATGTCATCGGCGTTTTCTTCGATATACTTTAAAGACTGTGGGTCACCGTAGTCTAGAATCATTGTGTTGGCGACGGCCTCTCCAGGAATACCGGCTGCTGCTGGTAACGGTAGGCCATTCGAACCTCGATGGACGATAACCTCATCATTGATTCCATGATAGTCGTTTTCAAACATGACGATATGTTCTTTGCCTGTCACTGTGCGCGCTAATCGTATGGCGCCAAGTACAGCTTCAGAACCAGTATTACAGAAAGCAACACGCTCTAGTTGAGTTAACTGGCAAAATTTCTTGGATACCTTTTCAGTTAAGGGGTTCTGGGGGCCGATTTCGTAACCGGTTTCTAGCTGTTTGGCAACGGCCGAGCGAATAAATTCAGCACCATTGCCAAAGAAATTTGAGCCAAAGCCACAGGTGACGTCAATCAAACAATTTCCGTCGATATCCCAAAGGTGTGCGCCGGCAGACTTCTCGACAACAATAGGGTAAATAACCTCTTTCAGTTTATCTCGAAACCCGGAGACTACTCGAGGGTCCGCGAGCTGGGAGCGGTTTGCTTGAGCGAAGTCTTTAGACTTTGAAAACTTGGCATTATAGCGCTGACTAAGCTTTTCCAAATTCTGCTGTTGATCGGCACTGAGCTCATTTGAGCGCTTAACGTTAATACGGGTGCCCGCACCAAAGGGTTTTTTGTCTTGAGTATCGCTTAGCTCCGCGGTGCCGGAGGTTTGTGTAGTGGCAGGTACTGAAGCTTGAACTGGCGCTCCTGCTTGACCCTGGCTTAATTGGTTTAATAAAGCAATTTGACTGTTTACCAATTGAAGTTGCTGCGAAAGCAAACTGTTTAAAGGCGAGCCGTTTGCATTGGTGGTAGTCGCGTGACTTACTGGTAAAGGAGCGGAAACAGAAGGCGTGTCAATGTGAACAGGTGCTTGGTTCGGTGTTGCCACAGGCGCGCTAGTTAAGGCTCCGTCGCCCTCTAACTTTGTCGCTAGCTTATTGAATGAACTATATTCATTCATAAGTTGACGGAAGGTTACTTTGGATTTGAAGGTCTTTTTCAGTTTTAAGGCTAACTGCGTTAAGAATAGAGAATCGAGGCCTAATTCGAAAAAGGTTGCATCAGGATTGGCGTCGTTTAAGTCGATGCCCGAAGTATCTGAAAAAAGTGTTTTGAGTTGGCTGATCGCGTTTGTCGTCATGGTGTCGGCTTCTATATCATTAAATAAGTTGGTTCCAGATACTACTTGAGTCTCCTGAATTGAGACTGGGCTAGCGCCTAATGATGCAATATCGAGAAAGTTGTTATTCATGGCTGCAAACTGTTGTTGCAGCCCTTGGCTAAGTTGAGTCAGGTCGCCCAAGAAATTGGACTGATTACTGTCAAAGCTCTTACTAAGCTCTTGTTCTAGGTTGAAGGCGGAGTGACTGGCCTGTGGTGCTATATAGAAATCTTTATGTTCAAAGGCATAAGGAGGTAAAAACCCCATCGCTGGTTTTATCGGCCTGGCTAGTTTACGCCAGTCGACAGATAATCCCGTTTTCCATATATTGCCTAGGCAGGCGATAAATTGGCTATCTTCAGCTTCTTCTGTTGGCTTTGGTAGGGCCGTTATTATATTAAGGTCATCCTTATCTTCCAAGCATTGGCTAAGTAAGTGAGACGCAACACGTCTTGGGCCGCAATCTATAACAATAAGGTTTGACCACTTGCTTAGCTTTTCAGTGCCACCTTTGAACTGTACCGGAGCTACTATCTGGCTAGCCCAGTAGCGAGTGTCGCTTGCTTGTTCATCTGTAATCCAGTCGCCGCTGACACAGGAAATAAATGGGATACTGGGCTTTTTGCAATGAATGCCCTTGAGCTCTGTGATGAAAGCCTGCTCGGCAGGGATCATCATTGGCGAGTGGAAAGCGTGCGAGGTTCTTAGCTTTGTGCAATGAATACTGGCCTTCTCCAGTGCTTCTTTTGCTTGTTCAATATGAACATCTTCACCAGAGAGAGTGAGTGATTCAGGAGTATTTTGAGCTGAAAGAACAACACTATCCGGAATTAAGTGCTTGATTGCGTCAAAGCTGCTTTCTACGGCTAACATGCTACCACTCGCCTGTCTTTGCATGACTCTGCCGCGCGTTAAAACTACTCTAATTGCCGTGTGTAAATCGAATACCCCAGACAAGGTTGCCGCAGCTAGTTCACCAATGCTGTGTCCCATCATTCCGTCGGGTTTGATACCAAGCTCCATTAAACTTGATGCAATAGCATAACCCACCGAAAACAATGCTATTTGCGTGTTCTCAGTAAGGTGAAGGCTTGGATCATCCGAGAATAGGATATGTATGAGATCGACGTTAAATTCGTCTTTGCATATCTCGATGCAGTTATCCAAATGTGCTCTAAAGAGCGGAAGTTCATTGTAGAGCTTCTTACCCATACGATTAACTTGAGTTCCTTGTCCAGGAAACATAAATATAATCTTTGGGTCCTTTGTAGGCGCGTCTGAAGCATTCTTAGTGAACTGTGATAGTTCACTAAGAATGCTGTCTCTAGTTGTTCCTAATATAGCTTGTCGATACTTCAATGCTTGTCGGTGAAAGCAGTAGGTGTTTTTAAGGTGATCGATATCTGTGTCAGTATTTTTTAGTAGAAATGTTTCAAGTTGCCTAGCTTGATCAGCGAGTGATTTGGGTGAATTTGCACTAAGACACAGTGGTAGTTTTGTTGGTGTCTGTGCAGAAGCAGTTGCCGGCTCAGCGTCATACCCAGAGATAATCACATGAGCATTGGTGCCTCCTATGCCAAATGAGCTGATACCTGCATATCGCTGGCCAATTTCCTGTTTCCAAGTAGCGGTGGTTGTAGCGACAGAAAACGGTGAAGACTCTAGCCTTAAGTCAGGGTTTGGTGATGTGAAATTAATACTGGCCGGAATCTGTCCTTTCGATACAGATAGTGCAGACTTTATTAAGCCCGTGACACCGGCTGCTGCAGTTAAATGCCCCAGGTTGCTTTTGACGGATCCTAGTAGGCACTGAGCTTCAGGTATTTTAGAGTTTTGTTCAAAGACTGCTTTCAGGGCCGATACTTCGATAGGGTCACCAATGGGGGTAGCGGTTCCGTGAGCTTCTATGTACCCTATCTTATCTGCAGTGAGTCCAGCATCTTGTTGTGCTGCCAGAATAACGTTTTTCTGACCCTCTTCGCTTGGGGCTGAAAAGCTGCCTTTTTGAGCGCCATCATTGTTGACTGCTACACCTTTGATAACGGCTGTTACTCTATCTTCGTCTTCGATAGCGTAATCGAGTCGTTTTAGAACGACCAAACCGCCACCATCACTAAACACAGTGCCGTTTGCCTCGCGATCGAAGGGGCGCGTATGACCGTCATGAGACTTGATACTTCCTTCTTCGGGGATATGAGGTTGTTCTTGCGGGAAGGAGAGAGAAGCGGCTCCAGCAATGGCGACCTCGCATTCGCCAGAGCGGAGAGCTTCAACAGCCTGGCACACCGCTACCAGAGATGTCGAGCAGGCAGTCTGAATGTTGACTGCAGGGCCGTTTAAGTTAAGTTTGTGCGCAATTCGTGTTGCGGTGTAATCTTTTTCATTTGCGACCATAGCTTGTAAAGCGCCATAGTCAGCGAGCTTTTCAGGGTTTTTTAAAACATTTTCTAAATAGTATGAATTATTACCGGTACCACAGAAGACGCCAATACGTCCCGGAAATTCGTCAGCAACAATTCCAGAGTCTTCTATGGCGTGCCAAGCTAGCTCGAGCATAATGCGTTGCTGTGGATCTATAAACTCGGCTTCAATTGGTGAAATTCCAAAAAAACTCGCATCGAGAGCAAGAGGCTCTGCAATGATACCTCGAGTGTTAACTTCACCATCTGCTGACGTGGGTGCAAATACATGCAGGCTTTCTTTTTCTGCTAGCAAGTTCTCCCAAAATTGTGGAAGGTTATTTGCGCCAGGTGCATTAATGGCCATGCCTATAATAGCGATGTCACGAGAGCCATCTTTGCGGGAGTTAGTATTTCGTGTCTGATAGTTGTTAGTTCTCACTTGCTTACTAAGATGATTGATAAACGAGTCTATCGAAGCGTATTGAAAAAGCTTATAGGCGGGTATATCTAGCTGAAAGCTTTCATATAGCTGAACTGATAACTGGTTCGCCATGAGTGATGTCATGCCTACATCAACCAGACTTTTTGATGTGTCGATATTGTCGTTACCAAGCAAGGAATAGATCATTGAGCTTAGTGACACTTTATCTGGCACAGCTATTAGCTGCTCTTTCTGCATGCTTGAAACCTGCTCAGCTAACTTACCTTGATTGGCGTGATACTGGGCGAGCATACTCTTGCGGTCGATTTTCCCTGAAGGCGTTGTCATCAGTGCATCGCTGAACAGAAAATGAGACGGCTGCATATAGGCAGGTAGCTCTTGCGTGAGGTATGCTTTGAGTATTGAAGCATCCTCAGAGTTGCTTACAATAAAAGCAATAATCGATTTTTGCGCTTCGCTCTCTGAAACTGTTACAGCTGCATTGGAGACACTCTCATGCTTCATTAAACAGGCTTCAATTTCCGATAACTCAATACGATAGCCACTAATTTTTACTTGGTTATCAGTTCTACCTGAATAAACTAACTGGCCCTTATTATCTGCTGAGACCAAATCCCCTGTACGATAGCAAAGTTGTTCTTTGCCATTGATCGTCATAGTGACAAAGCGTTTGTTTGTCTCTATCGAATTATTTATGTAACCAGTAGCTAAAACTGGGCCGCTAATATAGAGCTCTCCTACTTCTCCAGCTCTGACATTTTGGCCATTATCATTCAATATATTAAGTTTCGCGTGAGGTAATGCGCTACCAATTGGGGGTATTTCCGGCCAATCGCTGGCAGGGGCTCTCATGATAAGTTCGCTTACCACATGAGACTCTGAAGGGCCGTATTGATTTGACAAGCTTGTCTTAGGGAGCTGTTCGAAGATAGACCTAATATCCTCAGTGATAATTAGCTGCTCGCCCGCGGTGATAACTTCTTTCAAGGACTTCGGCACGATGTTTAGTCGAACAAACCATTGCATCAGGTTTTTCAAGGCGACATAAGGCATGAAAATTCGTTCGATTTGATGTTCGAGTATATATTCAGCAAGAGACTTAAAGTCTTGTTTGATCAGTGGGTCAAGAGTGTATAGCGTTGCGCCAAGTGATAAGCTAGAAAAGATTTCCTGGAAAGATACATCAAAACTGAGCGAGGAAAATTGCAAGGTCTTAGGGGCGTAGTTTTCGTTGTAATGAGCATTCTGCCAGTCGATCAGCTTATTTAGAGGGCCATGGGGCATCGCGACGCCTTTGGGGCGCCCTGTTGAACCCGAGGTATAGATTAAATAGGCAGCAGTCGATTCTTCTAGTTGAGCGCTATCGATGCCAAAGTTCTTAAATGCTTGGGACTTATTTGCTAGGACCTGTTCTAAGGTTTCTTCTGTAGGGAATGTTTGACTAAAGTTAATTGATTTGGTCGACTTCGGCGCAAATTCACATACCCTATCACATAGCACAAAGCTCGCATTCGCGTTTTCCAGCATGTATGCCAATCGATCGTTGGGGTAGATCGGGTCAAGAGGAATGTAGGCACAGCCATAGTCCAGCAACGCGATCATACTTGCTATCGCCAAGGGTTTCGATTCGAAATATAGACCAACGTAGCTACCTTGTTCTAGCTCCAACTGTTTGAGCCTGGAATTGATTCCTGCAACAAGCTGCCCGAGTTCAGCATAGCTTATCGAGACTTGATTATCTTGAATCGCTATTGACGTGGGGATAGAGTCAAAGTTTTGTTTGACCGTGTCGATGAAATTCAAGCTGACCTCTTTGCCTTGGGTGTTAGAGTTTATATAATTATTGCAGTGTCACTTACTTCTGAGTGGGAAGCTAGAGATTGAAGCAGTCTATTTCAAGGTAATTTCCTTTAATATCGATCTATTGATACTTCTTTAGTCACTAAAGTTTAAACGGCGTTCTTCTATGCCTTACCCCTGTAGCGGAATAAACTGAGTTAGCGATGGCTGGTGCGATGATTGGCACGGCTATTTCACCAATTCCACCAGGATCAACATTGCTAGGAATTACCTCAATGTATATTTTTGGTGTTTCATTTATTTTAATCAGGGGGTAATCATCAAAGTTATGTTGCTCAATGCGGTTGTTCTGTATTGTGATTGAATGACCTAACGAAGCATTTAATCCATAGAGAATTCCGCCTTCTATTTGAGCTGTCACTGAGTCTGGGTCGATAACGGTGCCGCAATCAACGACACAGTGGATTTCCGTAATTGTAATGCCTTCTTTGTTCTTGTTTAGCAGAACTGTTAATGCAATATAGCTTCCGAACCCTCTATTAAAGGCGATGCCAATATATTCTCCTTTGCTAAGATGCCAGTTCCATTTACTTACCTCTTTTAACTTTTCTAAAAGCCTCTTTGAACGGTCATCGTGTCGAAGTAAATTTTGTCTAAAGAGAAAAGGGTCTGTGTTTTCGTAGTGAGCTATTTCATCTATAAAGCTTTCAGTTGCAAAAACATGATTTGAATAGGCAACGGAGCGCCAAGAACCAATAGGGATACCGTGATCTAGCGTTTGAAAATAGAGTGACCGATTGGGAATATCGTATGGGAAGTCAATGGCACCACCACTTATTTTCCCCTCTGACGCCCCAGAAGCTGTGTGTCTCCAGTGAGTAATCTTCCCTTTGTCTATTTGGGATTCTATACGGTGAGATGAATAAGGTCGGTAGAAATCATTTTGTATATCCTCTTCTCTTGACCAGAGTAATTTAACCGGAAAGTTGAACTCTTTTGCAATGATGACAGCTTCGGTAACAAAGTCCTGCTCCAGTCGACGACCAAATCCTCCTCCTAAAAGAGTGGTATGAACTCTAACATTATCAGATATTCCAAGTTTACGAAGAACTTTTGAACTCCATTTACCAAGTTGTGTGTGGTATGCCTCTCTCGCTGCACCAAGGGCCATCATTGGATGTTGAGTTGGTGCCCATACGTCACAGCCATCATCGTGAATATGGGCGGTACAATTGATCGGCTCCATACAAGCATGAGCTTGATACGCGCTGTGATAATCAGCACTGATACCTTCTCCTGAAGGGAAGGCGTTGCCGAATTGTTTTACGAGCTTGCCAGTGTGACTTAAGGCATCAATAAAGTCTCTTTCTATCTGAGCTTGGTTTAGGTCATTATCTGTTTCGGAGTGCCATGTAATATTTAAGGTTGATAAGACATTTTTCGCTAGCCAATAGGACGTAGCTACAACCGCAACGGCGTTATTTAGCTTTACTATTCCTTTAACACCGGAGCTTAATTGCCTTGTAGTGGAGACTGACGCTAGTGTTGATTTAAATGTGGGGGCGTGAGTAATTGCAGCATAGTGCAAGTTTTCCAGCTCAGTATCGATACCATATTGTGCCTGTCCCTTGACGATGTCGTGAACGTTTAGGCTAGGGTTTTTGTTCCCTATAAAGTTAAATTCACTAGGTTTTTTAAGAGCAGGATTTTTAGGGGGGTGGAATGTGCTGGCCAGCTTACTCAAGTCGCCATAACTAATGTGCTTTCCTGTTTGCTGGTTTATAACTTGGCCATTTTTGGTGCTTAAACTTTGTTGATCAACCTCCCAAGTTTGGGCTGCTGCTTGTAGTAGCATGCCCCTGACACCTGCAGCCCCAGTTCGAAGAGGGAGCCATAGTGACTTGATTGAGCTACTTCCACTGGTTCGAAGTTGGGCATGCTTCGTGTCCGCGTCAGCCAGCTTGATTTCTATAGTTGACCATTCTAAATCTAATTCTTCCGCTATGATTGCGGGTATTGCATTAATGATTCCTTGCCCCATTTCGATTTTGGGTAAGGTAATGACAACTCGATTGTCTGTGTGAATACTTAGCCAAGCTTTTGGTGAAAATGCTAGGCTTTCAGTATTCCATTCATTACAGCCATTGAGAGAAATGCCAAGTGAAAGGCCTACACCGGCGCTAGTGGTTAGTTTTAAGAATTCTCTACGATTAGTATCCATAAGCTGGTATTCATAAACTATCTAAGGTTTGAAGAACATGAAATCCATATCAGAGTCTGCAAATGTAATTCGCCAATTTTTTATATCCTGTGCTTGCATTAGATTGCAGGCTTCACCTTTACAGTGAAGCATAAATAGATCACCATGAGGACGTTTTATAAAAAGTGACTTCTTCAATTCGTGTTCCATGTCCAGGTTGATGCCTTGATACATGATTGCATCAACATTTTTTTCTAAGGCTAACTTTTCACTTAGCTTGATTAGATCAGGGTAGTCTGAATCTGGAGCTAAGTAGTCACAAATTGCTAGAACCTGTTTTCCTTGCCACTCACTAATCATTGTAACCAAGTAGCTTGATAGGTTTTCTCCTTCGTATAGGAAGTGAATGTCGTAAGGGTGCTGTGATGGTGTTTCAATGTAGCGCCACTCAAAATACTCAGCATTCTTTCTAATGTTGAGTATTTTGAGATTATGTTCCTTGTTGTATAGGTATTCTAAATCCTTCTTATAATTCTCAACTTGGGATATCGGTTTTATCGTTTTTCTAGTTCTTACTAAGTGCTTTAGTCGAGTAAAAAAACGAACGCCCCAGGCTATTGTTGGATAAATTATAGTACCTTTTACCCCATGGCCTTGTTGGGTGCTAGAAAATCCTTTT
>NZ_LWGE01000364.1:0-730 GCF_001635315.1 Oleiphilus sp. HI0123 | reverse complement strand
CAGTTGGCTCCCCTAACAAGGTATCAATATCCACCTCCTGAGTACCATGCGTATGAATTTTCACAAATACCCACTCTGGACGCCCCTTAACATGAATATGCTGATCAACCCACATATCAACACGATCAGATGTAGGGGGTATAGATTTACGAATATCACCATTTTCAATTCCTGGTAAAAACCCAAACTTTCGCTTCTTCCAATTTAGACAGAGCGGCCCCTGTATTATCATCAAATCACCAGATGCAGGCTTACCGACTTCAACATCAACGCCTTTGTCATGAGATTTAGGTTTATCTGGATCATCCGTCGCGTAATAGATCGAATTCACTGTTGATGTCTGAGTCGGACTTGGCGCTGATGGTAAGGTAAAGTCCGCATAACAACCTGTTGCTTTCAAAACTAAAAGTTCATCATTAACGCCACAATGCAGGCCTTCAGGGTGACAATTATCAAGCGTCCAATTTCCATGTATGAAACCATACGCCAGCTTCCCTGTCTCTGGATGTCTAACTAGAGAGCGATGCGAATTATGTAGGGTATTTGCAAAACGCTCCAAAGTTTCAGTCAAGTTTTCACGAGTATCATTTTCATGATGCAAATGAATTTCCAGCTCTCCAAAACCTTGTGCACATAAATCTTCAATCTTATCCAGATGCTCTTTTCTATACTCTTCTTCAGGATAGAAATAACTATGTTTTGGTAAGCAACCGTCTGAATCTTTAATATG
>NZ_LWGE01000363.1:0-778 GCF_001635315.1 Oleiphilus sp. HI0123 | reverse complement strand
ATTTGTAATTAAGCGATGCTCAATATCATCTAAGGCTTTCAAGCGCTGCGGCAACTTAAATGGAATCGAATCAGCTATGGGCCTTTGTAGAAGATGAGTTAATCCTGGGTCGAAGCAGTGGTATTTATAATGAGTCGCTGTTTATTTCGGGTGAAGACAAGCTAGTTAAGGTTTTACGCTTAGGAAAAATAGCGATGTTTTTCAAAACCTCTGATGGTGAATATGGGGTGATTAAGCAAGAGAGTAGCGGATGGAATCAAGCTTCAATAAGCGGAAGTGAAAATCTACGCGAACTTGATTATTTATTTGATTCTTTCAATAAGAACATCCGCAACGGATTGTTCAAGGTACCTAACTTTCTTCCTGCTAACACTTCCTCGAATTAATTTTAGGCCTAACACGGATATTTGATGTAATGAATATGAGTAACTTAATACGATTATTATCGCTAATGATGGTGGTTTTCAGCTTATCATTTACTGTTCAGGCAGGAGAGCTAGAGCAGGCATATCAGAAGGAATATGCTTATCTGGTCGCTGAGAAAAAGGCTTTAGAGCAACGCTTGGTTAAGTTGTCCGAATCTCAGGAAATTACCTTGAAGAAACTTCAGGGTGATATTGATGGCCTGCAAAAAAGCTATTTAAAGAAAAAGAATCAGGTCGATCGTCTCAATCAGGATATTGTCGAAGCCTCGCGTGATGTCGACTTCAATGAGAATGACCAATTACTGCTTGAAACAACTCTTATACAGGCTCGCTCAAGTTTGAGTAAGCTGGGT
>NZ_LWGE01000362.1:0-312 GCF_001635315.1 Oleiphilus sp. HI0123 | reverse complement strand
CAATTAGGATTTGTTTAAGCTGAGAAGATACGGGAATAGCGAAACTCACCTTGTGATCGATTACCGCATCAATCCATTTTTTAGCAGTGTAAGTGCCAAGTACTACGCAAGTTCCACCAGATATAAGTGAGATAACAACAAGCCTTTCTGCTAAGGAGTGATACATAGGCGTTGCGATCAAAGTAAGGTCTTCAGATGTTATATTATATAAACCTATAGCTGCTTGAGCCCTAAGCAGCTTTGTCTCTTGCGATAGAACTATCGGTTTTGGGTCACCTGTAGACCCTGAGGTCATTGTCAATATATAGGGCT
>NZ_LWGE01000361.1:0-293 GCF_001635315.1 Oleiphilus sp. HI0123 | reverse complement strand
CCTGGTTTCGAAAGCGTCCAAACATACGTTTTATTTGATGGTACCGGCCTTCTTGTAGGCTTAGTTCTGCTTCAAACTCAGAAAGAATCTTAAGTTCGACAGGGCGAGTATGAATGTTTTCGTAAGCGAAGTGCATGCCTTCAGCAAAGGCTTTTATATATTCATGGCTTATAGGCTTGGCCAGTCGAACACGATATCTTTTAAGTACTCCGCAATTAGCATCGCTTAGTTGTCTTGACCATTCTCCGTCATTTGTAAGCAATACAAGGCCGGTAGAGTTTAAATCAAGACGA
>NZ_LWGE01000360.1:0-404 GCF_001635315.1 Oleiphilus sp. HI0123 | reverse complement strand
TTAAGCATACGCTCTGTATGGTCTCGAGTCGGCGCTGGCTCCTGAACCTGTGTTTCGCCATCAGCGTATAAGCCCGCCAATAACAAACAAGACTTTACTTGCGCACTGGCCATTGGCATATCATAACGAATACCTGCCAGAGTTTGAGAACCACTAATTTTTAGAGGCGGACGTCCACCTTCCGCAGACTCAATTTTCGCACCCATTTGACGTAATGGGCCAGCAACTCGCTCCATTGGCCGCTTAGATAAAGACTCATCACCCGTCAATTCCGTATCAAATTTTTGCCCGGCAAGTAGACCGGCAAATAAACGCATACCAGTTCCTGAGTTACCAAGGTAAAGTGGCCCAGGAGGCGCTTGAAGACCATGCAGACCAACACCATGAATCTTAACTCGCCCTTC
>NZ_LWGE01000359.1:0-289 GCF_001635315.1 Oleiphilus sp. HI0123 | reverse complement strand
TGAGCTAAAACCAAAGTCAATCATTCGTTTGCTGAGTTTGTTTTTTTTGCCGCGCCCAGGATCTACCAAAATGACCTCACTTGTTGGCTTGGAGTGTCTTTCAAAGAAATTAGCTAATAAGCTAATGTGTTCGTCTTCATATAATATATCGCTACCAATGATCAGGTCGAAAAGGCCTAAGCTATCATTATCTTTAGCCCAGTCTATACGTTCAAAGGTGATGTCGGCGTCGCTATTAAGTTCGGTATTTCGTTGTAAGAATTTTTCAGTTTCAGGGTGGTAGTCAGTG
>NZ_LWGE01000358.1:0-1054 GCF_001635315.1 Oleiphilus sp. HI0123 | reverse complement strand
CTATTAAGAACGGCGCGTGCTACCGAAATATTTACCCCCTTGGTATTGCAGATGATGGCGGTTGGTGAAGAGACCGGCTCGATCGATAGCCTATTGGATGAAGTGGCAGACTTTTATGATGAAGAAGCAGACTACTCGTTAAAGCGCTTGTCTGAAGCAATCGAACCAATATTAATCGTTGCAATGGGCGGCATTGTCTTGGTCTTGGCATTAGGCGTCTTCTTGCCAATCTGGGACTTGGGCCAGGCAGCAATGGGACGGTAGACAGCGTGTATAAAGCGGAAGAAAAAACTGTTTATGAGCGCAGTTTCGGCAATCGCTATTTTGTGGTCGCAGTGAGCCTTCTGATTATTGTGTTCGCCTTGAATTGGTTGGCTGAACGTTTGAATCAAGAGCTAGTGAATGCCGAGCGTGTACAGTTTATTCATAGGCTTAAAGAACTCAATGCTGCTGTTACCTTGATGCAGGCATCTCTGGTGGCCCAGGATAGGCCGCAAGCAATGGCAGAGTTTGTGGGCGCAAATCCGATGAACTGGGTTCAGGATGACGTGACGCACTATGTTGGAGAGCAAGCTTTAGAGGAAAGTCAGCACCTAGCGGGTGTTTGGGTATTTGACCCAAAACTAAGAGATATTGCTTATCAGCCGCGCGATGTGTCAGTAGAGAGTTTGCGAGCGCAATTGCAGGGGGAGTTCTCAAGGATTGTTAGCGATGAACCTGAATGGCAGCGCCAAAGATATTCGCAATGGTTGCGATTTAGAGTAGTTGGTCTATTGTCAAAGGATAAAGTTCAAGCGAATAAACATTCAGAATATGAAGGGTTAGTTCTGCAGCTCATGCCGTAAACCATGAGCGCAGTTTCTGAAGCAGGTACTTGGTTTTCAAAAACGGGTTTTCAAAAACAGGTTTCAATTTACATTGATGAAGAGAGTTTGAAGTTATGAAAAAAATGTCCGGCTTTACATTAATTGAGTTAGTGGTCGTGATTGCCGTGCTAGCTATTCTTTCTGCGGTGGCCTTCCCGAAGTTTGCCGAGATTTCTGACGAGGCGCAT
>NZ_LWGE01000357.1:0-1663 GCF_001635315.1 Oleiphilus sp. HI0123 | reverse complement strand
CAATACTCAGCTTGACGACAGCGCCTTTCAATATTTGGCAAAGCCTGAACAGATTCTAAAAGGGCGAATTTTTGCATCCATATTATTCGGCATTTATTACGCAATAAATTCCTATAATGGCGTTTGGGGTTTGTATGCCGCTGCAGCAGTGACAGTTTTAGTGCCTGCAATCATTGTTCTTTCTATGTCGTTCAGGCTCCGCCACACAGCTTATCGTGGTATTACCTTCCGCTTTGAACGAAACTTCAAGCAAGCTTATTTATTTTATGGCCTACCGGTATTTTTGTTCCTGGCTCTGCTTGTTAGCTCAATATATTTTTCTGTGCCCAGTGAGGTATGGGAATACTCGGAAGTCCCGATTTCTGAGGAGATGCCAGCTGATGAAACGACAGAGATACCTGCCGTAGGAGAAGAAGCAAAAATAGATATTGAGGAAGAGTTTAATATGCCTTGGGGGCTTGCTGCTTTGTTCCCATTGTTTATCTTGGGCTTTCCCTTCTGGCAATACTTAAAAGCTATTTTCCTTGTAAATAACGCTCGCTATGGCACCTCACCATTCAGCTATGGCGCTGGCGCAAAAAGCTTCTATCTTATGTATTTAAAGGCCTCCGGTGTTTTTATCTTAGCGATATCTATTGTACTTTGGACTTTATCCCAGCTAGACCTTATGAATTTTACAAGTGAAGAAACAGCACCGTCTTTTTCAAACCTCATTTTAATTCAGCTGGTATTCTTTACTGTTTATTTATGGATCTTTGCCTACCTTCAAACCAAGCGCCAAAACTTGATATTCAATCATACCCAGATCGAAGAGATGACTTTCTCAAGTACATTGAGCGTTAGCTATATGTTGTATCTATACCTCAGCAATACGATTGCCATTATCTGCTCACTAGGCTTACTCATCCCCTGGTCGATGATCCGTACTGCGCGCTACCGCGCAAGCCAACTAACACTGCTGACAAATCAATCTCTCGATAATTTCGTCGCGGATCAACAAAATCAATTGACCGCAATGGGTGAAGAGTTTGGTGAAGTCTTTGATATCGAAGTGGGAATTTAAATGCTGACGAAGCCTGGTTGCTAACAATGGAGATTTCCGGCTATTTGTACCTAGGGCAAAGCTCATCACGGCTTCCCGCTAAGCTACATTATCAGGAAGGCGGTCAGCTCTGCTTTTTTCCAGAAAGTGAATTTGTCACTGAGTCATCCAATGAACCCTTAAAAAAGGTCGCCATTAAAGATGTCGACATCTCATCACGCATTGGCAATACCCCGCGCTTCATTAGTTTTGGCGATCAATGTCAATTTGAATGTGCTGATAATTTAGCAATCGATGAACTGATTAAAACCGCCCAGCAGGATGGCTACCTCAAAACTAAAACATATTCCGGGCTCGCTCACCGCTTGGAAAGTAAGCTTCAGTTTGTTGCGTTAACCTTAGTTTTGGTAGCGGTCGCTAGCTGGGGTTTTATCGCTTATGGCATTCCTTTTTTCAGCGAAGAATTGGCCCACGCACTGCCCGCTGAAGTATCAACAAAAATTGGTCACGGAGGCTTAGAAATCCTAGATAAGAGCGTGTTTCAAAGCAGTGAATTAGCTGAAGAAGAGCGCGACTCCTTAAGGCAGGCCTTTAATCGCATCGCCGACGAGCTGACAAAGA
>NZ_LWGE01000356.1:0-836 GCF_001635315.1 Oleiphilus sp. HI0123 | reverse complement strand
CGCCTGAAAGGTTAGCCCATTCCCAGGCACCTAAAATAACAATAGCTGCGACAAACCAAGAAAAATACTCTGGAGGCAGTAAAAAAACACCCCCCAAAACAAGTGGAGCAAGAATTAAAGCTGTAATTATTCGTTGTTTTAACACAAAAAGAGTCCCGTGATTATTTACTCGGCCTGATCCAACTGATCATCAGTTTGCCCAAAGCGCCGCTTTCGTCCAGCATAGGCTTTTAAGGCTTCCAGCATCTGTTCCTTCTTGAAATCGGGCCAGTACAAATCGGAAAAATAGAATTCTGCGTAGGCCAATTGCCATAACATAAAATTGCTGATGCGCTGCTCACCCGCAGTGCGAATCATTAAATCAGGTAAAGGCAAGTCACCCAAAGAGATATGTGATTGAATTAAGTCTTCGCTCACATCTTCAGCCGCAATCTCGCCGGAAGCAACTTTATGGGCAATTTTCCGCGTCGCTTGCGCGACATCCCAGTGCCCACCGTAGTTAGCGGCAACGACCAGAGTCATACCATCATTATTTTCTGTTAGTTCTTCCGCTTTCGCCATATGCTCCTGAAGCACATCACTAAACGGCTCTCGATCACCAATAATTCGCAAGCGGATATTATTTGAGTGCAGTTTCTTAACTTCTCGCTGCAAGGCAAAAAGGAAAAGCTTCATTAACGCACCAACCTCTTCGGCGGGCCTCCTCCAGTTTTCACTACTAAAGGCAAATAGAGTCAGCACCTCTATATCTTCCTCAACACAAGCTTTAACGACATCTCTAACCGCATCTACGCCTGCCTTGTGCCCAGAAATCCCTATCTTTTTGCGCTGCTTAG
>NZ_LWGE01000355.1:0-582 GCF_001635315.1 Oleiphilus sp. HI0123 | reverse complement strand
TTCGCATTTCTGATAAAAACAGTTCTGAACAACAAGGTATTCTGATTGATTGCGGATTGTTTCAAGGGGCCGAGACCTCTGGGCAGTCGAGTGAAAGCCAGCTTGAAATCGACTTCCCAGTTTCTCATATTAAAGCGCTTGTCGTGACCCATGTTCATATCGATCATGTCGGGCGCATTCCTTATCTTCTCGCTGCTGGCTTTGAAGGGCCGATATACTGTTCTGAGCCGTCGGCTGTGCTTTTACCACTGGTACTGGAAGATGCGGTGAAGATTGGTTTCACCCGTAATAAGCAGATGATCCGAAAATTTATGTCGGTGCTTAAGCAGCGTATTGTGCCGCTCAAATATGGTGATTTGTATTCAGTCTTTGAAGGTTTAGATATTTGCTTACAGCCAGCAGGTCATATTCTTGGTTCTGCTTATGTTGAGTGTCGTGTGAGTCAAGAGGGTGAAGTGCATCGGCTTGTCTTCTCGGGTGATTTAGGGGCTCCTCATTCTCCTTTGTTAGCCGCGCCAAAGCCTCCCGAAGCATGTGAAACCTTGGTGATTGAAAGCACCTATGGCGATAAGAATCATGAAG
>NZ_LWGE01000354.1:0-13008 GCF_001635315.1 Oleiphilus sp. HI0123 | reverse complement strand
GAGGGGCAGCCAATTTCGATACTGGAAAACAAACTTTCCCTTCCCCCGATCTCCTCTCAGGAGTTGAGTACACAAAGCTTATCGCCTAATACCGAAGGTCTGATTCAGAGTAAACTCAAGTGCACCGATGCAAATGGTGACACGCATTGGATGAAGACCAGTATTTCATTGCTTAAAAGCCATCCCTATCAAGAAACCTCAGAAATATCTCACTATGTGATTACTTTCGAAGATATCACCGATATCAAGAATCATCACGATGAAATGGAACGTATGGCTTTATACGACCCGCTGACAGGTCTAGAAAATCGGGTACTATTCCAGAAGAGGCTCGAGTCAGCAATTCAAAATGCCAAACGTAATATGGTAAAAGCTGCATTGTTGTTTATTGATATAGATAACTTCAAAACCATTAATGACTCCCTAGGTCATCAGGCCGGTGACGAGATTCTAAAATCCGTCGCCAAGCGCTTGAATGAGCATGTAAGGCAAAACGATAGCATTGCTCGTATCAGTGGTGATGAATTTACAGTCTTACTAAGCAACATTAAGAATTACGAAGATGCCAGTAAAGTAACACAGAATATAATCAACTCTTTTGAATCTCCCGTGATCATCGACACTCAGGAAGTCTTTATCACCGCGAGTATTGGCATTAGCGTCACCCCTGAAGACTCGCTTAATGACACTGACCTTATTAATAATGCCGACATCGCTATGTATCAGGCAAAGCAAAGCGGCAGAAACAATTATCAATTCTTCTCTGAAGATATGAA
Organism: Oleiphilus sp. HI0123; assembly: GCF_001635315.1. Taxonomy (NCBI): domain Bacteria; kingdom Pseudomonadati; phylum Pseudomonadota; class Gammaproteobacteria; order Oceanospirillales; family Oleiphilaceae; genus Oleiphilus; species Oleiphilus sp. HI0123. The sequence goes on along the minus strand of NZ_LWGE01000354.1, from coordinate 12,232 downwards.
CAACGAGATCCGCTATAAAATAAAGACAGAAAAGGAAATTCAGCACAGCATTGAAAACCAAGACTTCTTTTTGGTTTATCAGCCGATTCTCGATTTAAAAGATCAAAGCATTTCAGGCGTAGAAGCATCTCTACGCTGGCAATACACTGAAGAAGATATTCGTATGCCCGATGATTTTATCTCGATAGCAGAAAATGCAGGCAGCATTATTCCTCTCGGTAACTGGGTGCTAAAACAGCTTGTAAAAGATATCCAAAGACTACTTAAAGAAGGCATCAAAGATATTAGCTTTAGTGTCAACATATCGCCTAGACAACTTAAAGACCGTTACTTTGTTTCTGAAGTACGAGCGCTATTTTCCGAACACCCGAACTATATTAAATACCTGCATTTCGAGGTAGTTGAAAAGTGCTTCGTTGACCAAAAGCCCGAAGTGATTGGTCGTCTAAAAGAACTGAAAGATATGGGCGTTCATATTATCATCGATCGTTTTGGTTCAGGCTATGCGTCAATGAGCTACTTGAAACAAGTTCCGGCTCACGCCTTAAAAATAGACCAACGCTACCTTAATGGTCTCCCTGAAAATCAGGCAAACACTAACTTTAGCAATGCAATTATTAGTATGGCTCATCAGATGAAACTTTCTGTTACTGCTGATGGCGTTGAAAATGATTTACAGCTTGCACACTTAAAAAGCCATGGCTGCGACTACGCACAAGGAAGTTTATTCCATGAAGCAATGAAGCTCGAAGCCTTGCTAGAGTATCTCTCTAGCCCACATAAAAAACCGAAAAAAGCTAGCCTGAATTAACAAGAGGAAAGTCTTGTCAACCCGCGACGGGTACGGCACCAGGCTAGCAAAATAAGACCCTGAAGTCTTATTAACGGCTTATAGTTATGTGTCAGACTTTAGAACTTCATTCCAACCCACGCCCACATTACGGACTTATCAGTACCGCCAGAAGGTGCCGAGTAATCAGCATACTTCAGGCCTCCGCTATAGGTTTTATTAAACTTTTTGACTGCCAAAAGATCTATCTCTCTACCCGCGTCAGCACTGCCTTCATCGGTCTCAAAATCATGGTAAACACCCACCAGTTTTACACCAGCGAACTTACCTGAGACTGAAGCATAAGTGTCTACAACACCATTACCGCCACCCGCACCAAACAAGGACTGACCTAGAAATGCATCAGCCCAACCTTCAAACTTATGAACAGTTGCTAAAGGTGTCGCGAACGACTGATTGCCGTCGTCAGATCCTAAGGACGAATACCCAAGCTTGCCTGTCACTCCTGACGCAGTTAGGCCAACCTCAGCCATCATATAATCCATACTGGCATCTTTCGTTTCATTATCTTGCGAAGCATACTCTAGAGCATATGAAACTTTCAGATCTTCACCTGCTAATGTTGAGCCGGTAAAACTTGCACCAATTGTTGATAGCTCATCCCAACCATCTGCGGCACCATAAGGCTCTCCTGAGATCTCATAGTTGTATACCACAGCTTTACCAAAGGGAGTTTGGTAAGCAACATTTAATAGTGTTATATCAGTATCAGCGACATCCGCAAAGGCACCTGAGTTAATTCGGTTTACTTTATAAATATAGGATGCATCTAAAGTAAGACCTTCAATTGGCTTAACCGTAACTCTCGCCGCATCAAAAGTCTGGCGATCTTGGCGCCAACCAACATGACCTACATGACGCTGACCGTCCAAGGCAATCACTTGACGCCCTAGTTTTGCTGTCACCATGTCATTCTTATATTGAATAAAGCCTTGATCGAGCTCAGTTACTTCTGAGTCTAGAATTAATGCATCATCGTCCGCTTCTTCAATCCCCAAAACTTCACGACTATCTTCAAACTCGACCAGTGCAGTAAAGCCTTTGAATTCTGCCGTTTTGTATCCGATTCTCGTACGTAGGGTTAAGGCATCTGAATCAGTGTCATTGCTTCGGTCGTCACTTTCATATCGTAAACGCAAGTCACCATAGGCTTTACCACCTGTAATCGCCTCAGTAATCGTTTCTGGTGCAGCGACAACGCTACTCGAAGCAATGATCGTAGCGATTGCTGTGCTTAATAGGCTAATTGAACGTTTTTTCATTTACATCTCCTAGTTACTTTTTTAAAGGCCAAGCATAAGTCAGTCATTCTTTGTTTATGCTGTGACCCTCGCTATAAATATGGCTTTACTAATTCTTAAGGCATTAAAAAAGCGCTCACAAACAATGCGCTGTGAGATAACTACTGAGCCTCTACTCAACAGTTTTCTCGTGTCGCATTACTTGTGAACGCCGTTGTCCACCTACCCCCTATGTTTACGCCATTGTAAACGGGAGTAATGATTAACTTGTCTTACGCTGCCGCAATACCTGAGGCAGCTTTAGTTTTTTTTACTGAGGCACTAATCGGTTCAACTTTTCGTTGTTTTTCGTACAGGAACTTTAGAACTTCTGATCGAAGGTGAACGTATTCTGGGTCTTCTGCTAAGGCCAATCGATCACGAGGGCGTTCAAGACCAACATCTAATATTTCACCAATCGTTGCCGCTGGGCCATTAGTCATCATGACAATTCTATCTGACAGCAAAACTGCTTCGTCAACATCATGGGTGATCATAATAACGGTATTATTCAGCTCATTCTGGATCTCCATTAAGGAGTCTTGCATATGCGCCCTGGTCAGGGCATCTAGCGCGCCAAATGGCTCATCCATTAACAAAATCTCTGGCTGCATCGCCAAAGCACGAGCGATACCCACACGCTGCTTCATACCCCCTGATATTTCGTCAGGACGCTTATACATAGCGTGATCCATATGAACCAAGTGAAGATTATGTTCTACCCACTCTTTAGTTTCTGCTTTTGACTTAGTTTTTCCGAATACTTGCTTAACGGCCAGCTCAACATTTTCATACGCCGTCAACCACGGCAATAGAGAATGATTTTGGAAGACAACGGCTCGCTCAGGTCCTGGTTCTGTCACTTCTTTGCCGCTAAGAACTACACCGCCATTGGTTGCCTGATGTAGGCCAGCGACAACGTTCAAAACGGTTGACTTACCACAACCCGAGTGTCCGATAAGCGATACAAACTCGCCCTTTTTAATTTGTAAACTCACGTCCTGCAGCGCTGTGAACGGCCCCTTTGGTGTCGGAAAGACCATATCTATATGACTAATATCTAATAATGCGCTCATAATTCTATCCTCAATAAATTCAATCGTATTTCGTTACTTGTAGCTGTTCGGGCAGGTTAAGGCTTAAAGGCCTTTATTATCCCAAGACACTCGCTTTTGTATTTGTAACATTGCGCGATCTAACAAGAATCCGATAAAACCAATTACAACGACTGCTGCCATAATTCTACTTAGTGAATCTGAACTACCATTCTGGAATTCATCCCAAACGAACTTTCCAAGGCCTGGGTTTTGGGCCAACATTTCTGCGGCGATCAACACCATCCATGCGATACTTAAGGACAAGCGCATTCCGGTAAAGATCATCGGTACTGATGCAGGTAAAACAATTTTCTGAACATGTTTCAGAGCAGGTAATCGCAACACCTTACTTACGTTGACCAAGTTATCATCAATGGATGCAACACCCACTGACGTATTGATCACCATTGGCCATAAGCAGCAAAGTGTTACGGTGATCATCGAAACAATAAAGGACTTGGCTACCAGTGGATCTGACGAGACGTAGAGTGCACTCACCAAGATTGTCACCAAGGGTAACCAAGCCAAAGGAGAAACAGGTTTGAACACCTGAATAATCGGGTTAACAGCCGAGTTCAGTGTTTTATTCAGGCCAATGGCAATGCCTAGGGGAATCGCTATCGCTGCAGCCAATAAGAAGCCAGAAGCGACCGTCTTTAAGCTGGTAAAGATCTGATCGAGGAAAGTTTCTTTCCCGGTATACGCTCTGATTTTAGGCACATAAGATGGATCTTCAGCCACTCGTGCCGCATTTCTTTTCTCTTGCCTTTCGTAGAAGGCTTGCTCTTTAGTCCGCTCGGAAACGTGCTCATCATATAAAGAGACGAACTGCTCCATTACCATCGCGGGACCCGGAAACTGCCCCAAAGAAGTTTTAACACTCTGTGCGGCTGCCGCCCAAATAATGAGAAATACCGCAATACCTGCCATGGGTATTGCCAGAGTCTTCGCTGCCATCGCACCAAACTCTAATACCTTATCCAACCAAACAATTGGTTGTTCTATATCGTCCTTAAGAGATGTCGCCGTTGACATAATCTTCTGCTCCTGCTTAAAGCTACTTCAGTTAACTGACGACTCTCGTTCTAACAAACATTGAGAGCCGATCAAGATAAATCTTTCTTAGACAAACTTCGTTATCAGCAGTCAGACAACAAACCCTGGTTCAGGCCAGCATTTGTCGTCCGACATATGTAATACTCTTTAGATCTTGTCGCCTGATTTCAGACCAATTGAGAACTTCTCGATATACTTGTTTGGTTGTGTACCGTCATAAACAATGTTATCGATAAAGTGCGTTTGTGGGTCACGGTAGCCATCTTCAGTAGAGAAGTCTGGGAAGTCAGCCGCTTTCGCTTTACCTTCTTTGATCAAAGACTGCGCCGCACGTGCATAGATATCAGGACGATATACTTTCTTCGCCAAATCTTTGTACCACTCGTCGCTCTTATCTTCAGAGATCTGACCCCAACGACGCATTTGCGTTAGATACCAGATAGCATCTGAGTAGTATGGGTAAGTCGCGTTATAACGGAAGAATACGTTGAAGTCTGGTACTGAACGCTTATCGCCTTTCTCGTACTCAAAAGTACCCGTCATACTGTTTGCAATAACGTCATAGTCAGCACCAACATAGTTAGGTTGTGACAAGATCTTAACCGCTGCTGGACGGTTAGCATTGTTGTTAGCATCTAACCACATCGCTGCACGAATCATCGCTCGCGTTAAACGAACTGTCGTATTCGGGTATTTCTCAGCAAATTCTTTAGTAATACCAAATACTTTCTCTGGGTTGTCTTTCCAGATCTCGTAATCAGTCACTACTGGCACACCGATACCTTTGAATACGGCCTGCTGGTTCCAAGGCTCACCTACACAGTAGCCATAGATCGTGCCGGCTTCCAAGGTAGACGGCATTTGTGGTGGAGGTGTTACTGATAGCAAGGCATCTGCATCGATCTTACCTGTCGTGTCACCCTTATGAGGCGCGTAGTAGCCAGGGTGAATACCGCCCGCTGCTAACCAGTATCTTAGCTCATAGTTATGAGTCGAAACCGGGAATACCATCCCCATGTTAAAAGGCTTTCCATCTTCCTTGTACTTCTCGACAACTGGCTTCAGCGCATCAGCTTTAATTGGGTGAACAGGTTTTCCATCAGCCATCTTTGGAATATTTGGCTTCATCTGTTCCCAAATATCATTTGAAACGGTGATCGCATTACCATTCAAATCCATTGAGAAAGGCGTAATGATATGAGCTTTAGTTCCATAACCCATCGTCGCTGCAATAGGCTGTCCCGCTAGCATATGTGCACCATCCAAGCGACCGTCAATTACGCCATCAAGCAAGACCTTCCAGTTAGCTTGAGCTTCAATTTTGACGTACAGGCCTTCATCCTCAAAGTAACCGTTTTCATAGGCGACAGCTATTGGCGCCATGTCTGTTAGTTTGATAAAACCGAAAGTTAACTCCTCTTTTTCCGGATAGCCTAATTTCTCTGCATGCGCCGCGCCGCTAGTCATACCAACTGCGACACTTGCGCTGATTACTGTTGTCATCGTTGCCGTTTTTAACGATTTAAACCACTTCATAAAACGCTTCCTTTATATCAATGAATCAATAATAAACTTTCAAAAAATCCAAAAAAAAAGGCGCCCACCGATTAGTCGCCTCTAATGAGACCACTAACTGATGAGCACCTTTGCTCGTTCAAACCTGACCGCGCCATTGCGATCTTGTTTGATGTCTTTCTGATCGCCGTTGATAGAAAGACATTATGTTTTGTTTCATGAACGCCTTGCGTTCGTAGATATACTAGTTAAAGCACAAGCCGTGCCAACTTTTTATCCCTTATATATCAACTACTTGACAATATCACGCAGAAATACGACCCATTTCAGTGCACCAAGCACTTACTAACGACTTGCTTTAGGGCTACTCGACATCACCCAATAAGGAAAACACATCAATAATGCTTTCAGCCACTTTCACAATCGGCTGCCCCTTATCCATCGCCAACTTTCTAAGAGAGGTATATGCCTCATCTTCACTCAGGCCCTTCTGTTTCATCAACAAACCTTTAGCCTTNTCTAAGGTCTTTCTTTCGGCCAATTTGGTTTTTGTCGTGTTTAATTCCTTTATTAAACCTTGCTGCTCATGAAAACGAGCTACTGCGATATTAATAATTGAAGGCAAGCGCTGTGGCTGTATATCATCCACAATAAAAGCACTGACACCGGCCTTCACCACCTTCTGAACCAGCGGCGGCGCATCCTTTTCTGAGAAAACAATGACGGGAAGCGGCATGCGCTCTCGAAGTTCGACCAGTTGCTGTAAAGTGTCTTCGTCGGGCAAGTCCATGCCCACCACAAGAATATCAGGCTGATGCTCCTCTGCTTTCTCCAGCATAAGACAAGCATCTGTGACAGTCTCGATTATCGGATAAGCGTTTTCGCGAAGAGCTCTGCGTAACAACGCAGCTCTTGAATCCAAGGGATCAATTAACAGTGCGCGTTCTTTTTGAGAGAGCCCTGTATTTGAGATAACAGCTCTAGTCATACGACACCACCTTATTCATAAATTCAGACACAACTAAGTATGAAATACTCATTCCCTTCTGGCATAGGTCTGATAAATATTAAATGGTAAAAAATAGAGGGTATAAAAAGGAGCGAGCCTGTCAAAAGTACAGGCTCGCAATCAAGTCCTAGCTAAACCTAGCTAACCTCGATCATTTGAACAGTGCCATCAGGTAATACTTCATGCATATGACCTTTAGGCTCATCCAAGAACTGAACCAGAGCCAAGCAAGCCACCGCAGCACCTGCAATCACCATAAAGAAGGTCGATGCATCAACAAAAGAATAGACCGTCAGGAAGGTCACGCCACCCACGTTGCCATAGGCGCCAACCATACCTGCAATTTGGCCAGTCATACGCCGCTTAACCAGTGGCACCATAGCGAACACTGCACCTTCACCAGACTGAACAAAGAACGAACAAAGCAACACTGCCGCAACAGCCAATGGAATCATCCAGGTGCTATCAACTAGGGACAGAATCAAGTAACCGACCGTCAAACCAGCAATCAGAATAGTTAAGGTTTTCTTACGACCAAACTTATCTGATAAATATCCACCGGTAGGACGCGCCGCCAAATTCATCAATGCAAATGCACCACCCAACAAACCAGCCATAACAGGTGTTAGATCAAAGGTTTCCATGAAGAATGCTGGCAACATTGACACAACAGCTAATTCTGAACCAAAGGTAACGAAATAAGCCCAATCAAGAATAGCCACCTGCTTAAACTTATACTGGTCGTTTTCTGGTAGAGAAGTATGTAAATGTTCTTTGTTCACTTGATAGATTGAGTGCATTTGGAAAGCAAACAGACCAGCGAGCACCCCCCATAAAATGTTTGCTGTTGTTGCCGATAGTAGACTTACACCCGCTGGAGATAGCTTCCATGTCAAAACAGCCAAGGCAATATACATAGGCACATTCATCGCGATATAGAACCAGAAATCACGCTTATTACTTACTTCCAAACCACCCGATTTCTTTGGCTTAAAGTAAGTCGAACCTTTCGGTGTATTACGAACATTTTTGTAAAAGATCATGCTATAAACAAAAGCAACAACACCTGTTGTTGCGATAGCATATCTCCAACCATCATCACCACCATATACGTAAGCTGCTACCGCTGGAAGAGTCCATGCTGCAGCTGCCGAACCGAAGTTACCCCAGCCACCATATACACCTTCTGCTAAGCCAACCGTCTTCGCAGGGAACCATTCTCCCACCATACGAATACCGATAACAAAACCCGCACCAATAAAGCCACACAAGAAACGGAATAAGGCTAACTGCTCATAAGTTTGAGCTAGAGCAAAACCCCAACAAAGAAACGCCGACACCATCAACAACAAGCTATAAACAGCGCGCGGCCCAAACTTATCCACCAACATCCCGACAACAATACGCGCTGGTATAGTAAGTGCAACGTTAAGGATCAATAACGCCTTCCACTGGGCATTACTCATATCAAATGCTGCCATAATGAAAGGCTTCATTGGCGCATGACTGAACCACATCACGAAGGTCAAAAAGAATGCAAACCAGGTAAAGTGCAATATTTGTGTCGGTCGACTGGAAAAATCCAATAACCTTAATCGAGCTTCAGACATGCGGGGTTCCTTAAATAGATTGAATGAAAACTAGGCCACCATAATCAAAAGTCGATCCAACTAAGATTTTTTTCTTTACTTTCAACAAGATAAAAACAGATAATTACACAAACGACTTGCGCACAGACAGATTCCAACATATCCTCCAGCCAAAACGCACCATTCTGAAGCAATAGAAAGACTACCTTTTACTTCTCGCACCATATTACGCTCGCAAAACCTAAGCTATCACATGAAACAGCTTTACCAAGGAGCACACCAACTCATTGTGCACTATTTGAACAACCTGCATACAAACAATCTGCCCAAAAATCCAGCGTAAACCTAGGTACCTCAATCAAGACTTACCAAATTGGTGCCTTCATGACAGTGAAGAGCTACCCTACGCTTGACCCAAAGACCTATAAGAACGCTCAACACTACAATCGATAGTACCTTCCAGTCATTTATCTATGAAACTCTGGGCATAAAAAAACCGGCCTGAGCCGGTTCGGTTTTTTTTCACTCAGATACGCTTACAAATTATCAAGCGCTGAATTAAAGGTATCACTTGGTCTCATCGCCTTAGTCGCTTTCGCCACATCAGGATGGTAGTAACCGCCAATATCGACAGGCTTACCTTGCACAACCGTCATTTCAGCAAGAATAGTCGACTGCTGCTCTTCTAATGTCTTAGCCAGCGCTGCAAAGCGCTCTTTTAGCTCAAGGTTATCATCTTGCGCAGCAAGCGCTTTAGCCCAATACAAGGCCAAGAAGAAGTGGCTACCACGGTTATCCAGCTCACCAGACACTCGTGACGGTGACTTATTTTCTTCCAGGAAGATAGCCGTCGCCTCATCAAGCGTTTTCGCTAGGACTTTTGCTTTCTCATTATCATTCTTAATACCCAGATCTTCCAAAGAAACAGCGATCGCTAAAAACTCACCTAAAGAGTCCCAACGCAAGTGACACTCTTCCAGGAATTGCTGAACATGCTTCGGAGCAGAACCACCAGCACCTGTTTCAAACAGACCACCACCAGCCATTAACGGAACAATAGATAGCATCTTAGCACTGGTACCCAACTCAAGAATCGGGAACAAATCCGTTAGATAATCTCGTAGTACATTACCGGTAACAGAGATCGTGTCACGGCCACGAATCAAGCGCTCCATTGTGAAGCGAATTGCCTGATCCGGCGACATGATACGAATGTCCAAACCATCCGTGTCATGATCCTGTAAGTAGGTGTTCACCTTCTTAATCATTTGCGCATCATGGGCACGCTCAGGATCTAACCAGAATATAGTCGGCATACCCGTTGCTCGAGCACGAGAAACGGCGAGTTTCACCCAGTCCTGAATTGGCGCATCTTTAGTCTGACACATACGCCAGATGTCACCCTTCTCGACATCATGCGAAAGCAAGACCTTACCATCTTCATCAACTACACGAACAGTACCGTCAGCCTCTAACTCGAAAGTCTTGTCGTGAGAACCATATTCTTCAGCTTTTTGAGCCATCAAGCCAACATTTGGAACGGTACCCATTGTCGTTGGGTCAAAGGCATCATGATGCTTACAGAAGTTAATAACTTCCTGATAGATGGTCGCATATGTGCGCTCTGGAATAACCGCTTTAGTGTCTTTCAGTTTACCGTCAGTACCCCACATTTTACCACCAACACGAATCATCGCAGGCATTGACGCATCAACGATGACATCACTTGGTACATGGAGGTTTGAAATACCTTTGTCAGAATCTACCATCGCCATTTCAGGGCGTTCTTCGTAACAGGCACGAATATCTTCTTCAATTATAGAACGCTGAGAGTAAGGAAGATCAGATATTTTCTGGTGAACATTACTCAAACCATTGTTAGGGTTCACACCCAACTCTTCAAACTTCGCCTGATGCTTTTCAAAAAGTTCTTTGAAGTAAACAGTAACCGCATGCCCAAATACGATCGGATGCGAGACCTTCATCATGGTGGCTTTAACATGTAGAGAGAACAACAAGTCAGCTCTTCTTGCACCTTCCATCTCTTCTTCAAAGAACTGACGCAAAGCTTTAACACTCATAAACATGCCATCGATCACTTCTTTCTCAATGACAGCTGTCTTTTCTTTAAGTACGGTCACTTTTCCATCTGCTTCAACAAGTTCAATACGAACATTGCCAGCTTTTTCAATTACCGTAGACTGCTCTTGGTCGTAAAAGTCGCCGCTACGCATATGGGCAACATGTGTACGTGACGCCTGACTCCACTTACCCATGGAGTGTGGATATTTACGCGCATAGGCTTTAACGGAAGGTGGCGCGCGACGATCTGAATTACCTTCACGCAGAACAGGGTTTACCGCACTACCCAACACTTTGGCATACTTTGCTTTAATCTCTGTTTCTTGCTCGCTGCCAGCTTCGTCGGGGTACTCAGGAATATCATAACCCTGATCCTGTAGCTCTTTAATTGCTTCTTTCAACTGAGGAATTGATGCACTGATATTCGGCAATTTAATAATATTGGCTTCCGGATGTAGCGTTAATTCGCCCAACTCAGCTAACGCGTCTGGTACGCGTTGCTCTTCAGTCAGTTTCTCGGGGAAGGCTGCCAAGATACGTGCAGCTAAAGAAATGTCGCTCTCATCAACGGACACGCCAGCGGCGGAAGTGAAAGCGTTGAGTATAGGAAGTAAGGAATAGGTTGCCAGTGCTGGCGCTTCATCTGTTTTTGTGTAGATAATCTTGGATATTTCTGTTGTCATTTTTTCCCCAAACTGTACCGGTAGGATAACCAATGGAACTAATTTTACACACTGAGGACCTGACAACTCGTGATCACCAGACCCAGCGAAAATTATGCGTAAACGCTAGTGTAGCTAAAAAAGGAAGAAATTTCCCCTTCTACTTAAGTTTTATAACAAATTCAAAAGAGATAGTACTGAAATAAGATGGCATAATTATGTCAATAAAGGCGATATCCTTCATTCAAGTTTTCTGCTGAGGTTTTGGCCCTCTATTACTCGAATGCTCCATCCAGAATCATCTGACGAAAAAGCGCTGCAATTGACGTTTCTAAAGCCAGGACCTCATCACGTCGAGTAACAATTAAGGAGTAACTTTCGATTTCATTTGCCCCAGCATAAACATCAACACGCCCCTTATTAGCAAAAAACTCTCCCACCAATAGCAACTCCCCCCCGATACGTTCATAGAGCTCCAAAGCCACCAAATAACAGTGAGAGCCCGATGCTGGTAAAATACCAAAAGTCAGCACTGAAGCCGTATAAGACGCACCATCACTTGCCGCATCACCAAGCCCTTCACACGCACCGCCATCAGGGAAGGCAGATATCAACTTCGCCACATAAGTTGCTTCTTCTGGAGAAGCTTTTCTAAACCCAAACTTTGAGGCCACATTCGCGAACATTTGACCGACCTCAAGCGACGAGTGATGCAGCTCATAAAGCCCCCCACCTTCTTGAGACGCAAGAATCAACTGACTTCTATCAACATGCAAGGCAGAAGATGAAATCTTAGCATTACTCGCATTAACTAAATATTGCCTCGCGTCTGACGTCGTTGTTGAACAGGCCGATAACAGGCCCAGCAAACACATCAACAATAGTAATTTCATTTCTATCTGAGCCACAATTTAATCTCACCCTATTTATAGATGGGCTGGCATTCGCTCTCAACACCTGCCGATAAACTTCTAAATCACTGATAAACATAGTAACACGCCACCCATTTCTGAACACTTAAATAACTGTCAGCTTTTTTTACACAATAAACAAAAAAACCATAGAAAGAAAAATATCAAATAACTTATCCTA
>NZ_LWGE01000353.1:0-874 GCF_001635315.1 Oleiphilus sp. HI0123 | reverse complement strand
ATGGAGGGCAAAGTGATTTCGGCGTCCAGTCTACTCAGCTTGGCTTTGAGTGGAAGGGCGCGATTAGTATTGATAGCCATGCCTTTGTAGGCAAGGCTGCTTTTAATAAGATGTTCGTAGATGATGGCGAACACAGTGTTAACAATGCTTCTTTAGGTGGTTTTTTAAACCTGTCCGGTTTTAACGAGCGAGACCTGAGCGGGCCGCATAAGGCCTTTATGGCATTGATTTATCAATACGACTTACGTGGAGGCTTTATTAGAAAAACAGGTTTGCCCTTATACGTAGGACTTAGCGCAGAAGCTGGGAATGTGTGGAGACAGGATGAGAAAGTCGACCTCGAAGAGCTTATTTATGGTGGTAGTATCTATCTAGGCACCGACACCATAATGGGCCCAGTTGCTTTGGGCTACGGTGCCAATGATCATGGTGCCAGCTCGGTATACTTTTACCTGGGTTACGAGCTGTAAGTTTGCCGCTAAGAGAAGTATTCCACTATCCAGGTATAGAGTAGGTCGACGCTTATATCTGCCAGCTTGATTTGCTGAAATGCATCATCAGGGTCCTTATCTCGGTAAGCGAACTGATACATAAGCTGTTCGGGCTGTTCATCATGCAGAATCAAGATGATTCGTTTACCACTTTTCAGACAATCAATTGTCATGACGTCGGCCGGAATCCCGTTAGCTCGCATATTTTTGCTGACACCGACAACCGGATTAATGTTGGCGTGCTCTTGCTGGATTTTTACGTGAGTGTCGGTGGCCAGGTCGGAGAGAATGGATAAGGGGGTTGTGCTCACGAAGGCTCCTCGTCATGTTTGCTGTGGCTGGTTTGATGAATCATCTCTGCAGGTCTAAATAGCTGTTCTAAT
>NZ_LWGE01000352.1:0-1227 GCF_001635315.1 Oleiphilus sp. HI0123 | reverse complement strand
AAATCAGGTGGTACCGTCGCAATCCGAATTATTAGAAGCAAGCATGGCTTTAAGGGCTCATACAAAAACGATATCCAGAGTAATAACAGAAACAATCGCTATCAAAAAGGATTTACTTTCATAGCCTTACCTTAGTTTATTCTAAGTCGTCCTCTTCCATCAATGCAGGCTGCTATGAAAAGAGCACTCTTTCTTAAACCGCTAACGCTCTCTAGCATATGTCTGCTCGTCGCTTGTGCAGGCCAACAAAGCAAACCGAATATTGGTGACCAAGCCTGCTGGTTAGAGCAGCCAATAACAGAGGAAAGAATTGGCCAATTCGGCCTAGCCAGAGACCTCTACATTGGTGGCGAGACACCGATAACAAAGAGCCGTAAACGGGCGGTGGCGAGCTTGGCTGACTACCTTGCGGTTAACCAAGATATTGAAAGTGTCTTAGAAAGCGTTAATGACAAAGTAGACTCGGCCTCCTTAAATGGCCAAACCCTATATTTTAGCGATGAGTTTAGCCTAGATGGCTATGCCTACAGCTACGCAACGCTCGACAAAGTAGAGATCTCAAAACAGTGCCCTCCGCAAAGCTGCGATATCTCGGCCTGTCAGCCTGCCTGGCTGTGCACTCCTTCAAAGGGCGATCAAATCGCCATGCTCGGCGTAAGCTACCAGGCAACTAGCCCGGTTGAGCAGCATTATAAATCAATTGAGAATGCCTTGATGCAGGCGGAATATATGTATGGCGTTGATATTGTTGCGCAGAAGAACTTCCGCCAAACCAATAGCAATTACTTTCGCTACAATGTATTTAAGCAAGATGGAGAGGTAAACACCGGTACCCAAGAGGCACTATCCTATGCCGTAACAGACCGCTGCTCTTCTCAAGGAACCTTGTACAGCCGCGTGGCACTCTATGGCGATATTCGCCAATCTGAAGCCAAGCCTGTGACCAATAATGCCTGGTTAAAAGACCCCAAACACCTTGGCTATGATGGTGCTATCGGTTCCGTACAAAAACCTGTCGCATCGGGTTTGATTTCAGACCAGATTAAGCTTGCCATCAAGCGTGCAGCAATTCAGCTGGCCTTTGAAAAAGAGAGCGACGTTTCTGAAGAATCTGTGATCATCCAACGAGGAGATAACAGCTCTTTGTTAATTAGCAATATCAATGAAAATACCAATGTTAAGCTTCATGCCAAAGTACTGAGCATTCACTTTAAAGAAAGTGAAGGT
>NZ_LWGE01000351.1:0-1255 GCF_001635315.1 Oleiphilus sp. HI0123 | reverse complement strand
CCTTGAGCCGCAGCTGAATCAGGGAACATCTTATAGCCAGTATTCATTACAATCTCACCAACCTTAGGAGCTAAGGAGTGAAGTACTGCAGCAAAAGTCCCCAAGCGTGTAGCGATACGCTTTGGTCGATGCACAATCGCTTCAGCAATCAAATCTGCCGCATCATCTGGCGACAATGTCGGAACAGAGTCGTAGATCTTAGTTGGGCCAATCATCGGCGTACGCACAAGCGGCATATTAATCGTTGTGAAAGTCACATTACTATCGGAAAATTCTGACGCAGCACAACGTGAGAATGCATCCAAAGCAGCTTTTGATGCAACGTATGCAGAAAAGCGTGGAGCATTAGTTAGTACCCCAATAGAGGAAATATTAACGATATGGCCGCACTTACGTTCTAGCATTGATGGCGCGAACCCCATAATCAAACGCAAAGAACCAAAGTAGTTTAGCTGCATAGTTCGTTCATAATCATGGAAACGGTCAAATGCATGGTTAATCGCACGTCTGATCGAGCGGCCTGCGTTATTAATCAAATAATCAACATGACCATGATCTTTTAGCACGGCTTCAACGAACTCATCACAGTTATTCATGTCCGCGAAGTCGCAACGATAAGCATGCACTTCACCCTTACCTTTTGCTTGTAGCTCAGCCTTAACTTCGTCCAGAGTCTCTTGCGTTCTAGCAGCGATACATACGATTGCCTCAGCATCTACCAATTTATGCGCAGTCGCCAATCCGATACCCGATGTTGCACCCGTGACAACACAAACTTTTCCACCAACAGTACCTTTTAAGGAACGATCTTTATGTAAATCTGGGTCTAGGTTACGCTCCCAAAAATCCCAAATAGCAGGTGCGTAGGATTCTAGACGAGGAACTTCGATTCCTAATCCTTTCAATACACGCTCTGTTTCGCGAGAGTCGAACTTTGTTGGGTAATTGATAAAACCCATTGCCGACTCTGGAACACCAAAATCATTTAAAACCGCACTCGTAATACGCTTAACAGGAGGAAGGTTCTTTAGGCCATTCCTAACCATTGAAGGAATAAAACCAAACATGCGAGAATCAACACGCATTGTCATGGTTGGCGCATGACCAGCTTCGGCAAAAATATTTAGAACCTCACCAACCTTGTGTGGGTCTGGGTCAGTCAAATGGAAACATTTTCCATCTTCACCATCTGCATGGGAAATATGATCAATTGCATCAACAATAAAGTCGACCGGCACAACGTTAATGCGGCCAC
>NZ_LWGE01000350.1:0-772 GCF_001635315.1 Oleiphilus sp. HI0123 | reverse complement strand
TCACGAAACATACGTACTGGGTCATTACCAGTGCGCAAGACATCTGCGTCGGGTTTAAAATAGATAGTCCAACCATCAGAACCTTCGTCGGTTTCCTCGCTAGGACTTTCACAGCTTTCTGCTGTTTCACTGCCACCTTCCAGCAGAGCGTTGAACTGTACTCGCAACTCATCTGCCAACTTGGTTTCGCAGCTTTGACCGGCCTCAAGCTCATTGATCATAGTTCGGATACAGTCGACAGACTTCAGAAACAGATCGACATGATCCGCTTCCATAACAAACTGGTCTGAACGAATAAGATCAAGCAGCGTTTCTACAACATGTGTAAATTCAGCAATCTCATTAAAACCAAAGGTACCACTACCACCCTTAATCGAGTGTGCAGCCCTGAATATTTCGTTTATCGCTTCAGAATCGAGATTCGAGATATCGATATTAAGAAGCGCAGACTCCATAACATCAAGCCCTTCATAACTCTCTTCGAAAAACACCTGATGAAACTGACTTAAATCAACACTCATTGTATTGGCCTGTCTACGCGTAGTTACATTAACGTTTTTTTGTTCTTGGTAGCGCTGTACATTACAGAGGTAAAGCTTAGCCCATTACTTTCTTGATAGTCGCTAATAGCTGCTCTGGGTTAAACGGTTTTACCAACCAACCCGTAGCGCCAGCATTTTTACCCTGCATTTTCTTATCGCCAGCTGACTCGGTGGTCAACATTAAGATTGGAGTAAACTTATAATCCGGTAAGGTTCTGAGGTTCTTAACT
>NZ_LWGE01000349.1:0-1086 GCF_001635315.1 Oleiphilus sp. HI0123 | reverse complement strand
GCCTTTTCCAACACGCCCCATGCCGACAATTAAGACTTCTTTGTCTTTGATAGGTAAAAAGGTTTGTTGGGAGGTATCACAAGGACGTTCAAAACGCGAGAAGGCGTCTTTTTTGTTTGCGTATATTCGATGTGCAAACTTGTAAATAATTGAGCTAAATACCATCGAATGAGTTGTCGATAGGGCGATGATGACCAACCATTCATGGCTTAGCCAGTTTTGATCAACACTTAAGCTGGCAACGATCAACCCGAATTCGCTGTAGTTGGCTAGCAAGAGTGCTGACAAGAAGCTGGTACGCAAGCGTAAGCCAACCGCATTAAACACAAAGAAGAAAAGCAATAACTTGATGGGGAGTAAAATAGTCAAGCCTAAGGCGACGAGCCACATTTCCAAAGTTGGTAACGCGGTGAACCCGATAGACAAAAAGAAGCAGATTAGGAAGAGGTCTTTGAAGCTCATTAACGACTTATAGAGTTCGTTAGATTTAGGTAAGCCTGCGAGTAGCATGCCCATGACTAGTGCACCCAAGTCACCCTTCATGTCGACAAGCTCAAAAAGCTCCGGGCCGCCAAGTGCAAGTAAAAAACCGTAGAGTGGGATCAACTCTCCGTGACCGCTGGAGGCCATCATTCTTTTTAATAAAGGGCGAAGGAACCAAAGGCCAAGCAAGCTAAATGCCCAAAGGCTTGGTGATTTGCCGGTTGCAAAGAATAGAAACAGAACAGCCGCAATATCTTGCCAGATTAGTACGCCGACAGCGAGGTCACCGTGTTTGGATTTTAATTCCGCATTGTCTTCCAAAATCTTAATGACGCAAACAGTGCTACTGAAACTAAAAGCAAAAGCGATAATGGCGCTTTGCGACAAACTGAGATCAAATAAGCTGTGGCTGAGGGTAGTTGTGCAAAGAATTATCAAAGGAAGTAGGAGTATCATCCACCCACTCATATGAATAAAGGTTCCGGACCATAATTGTGGCCTCATAAGCTGTCTGAAATCAATTTTAAGCCCGATGGTAAACAGCATTAGCGTAATGCCAAGGTCTGCAAGCATCTCGAGTGTCGGTTCTGGCGTAACGCCACT
>NZ_LWGE01000348.1:0-865 GCF_001635315.1 Oleiphilus sp. HI0123 | reverse complement strand
GCACGAGGACTTGTTGGCGCATGAGGGGCAACCTCAATAGGTTTAACCTGCTGCCCTGGTCGAACCTCGAATAACTGACTGGCATACCCTAGCTTGGGGTTAACATGCGTCCCGCTTACCTCTGACAAGCCCTCTTTCTTGAGCCAAGTTCGCGTCCGGCTACCTCGGCCCGAGCAATCAACAACCAAGTCTGCTCGCAATGTTTTTTCAGCACTTATACTCCCTTGTTGATATCGGAGCCCTGTCACTCGCGAGTTATCATTATTCAGTATGAAGCCACTCACTTGGCAAGCGTAACGACGCTCAATGTTTTCAATACTCTCTATCCGCTCAGTCACCACTCTGTCAATTAAAGGGCGACGACATACCCTCAAATCCAAGCCAGACTCAAAACGCGGTAATTTACCTTCGCCTATAAACAAAGAAACATCTTCAGAGTAGTTAACTAAGGGAGCCCCATAACGCTCAAGCTCTGCATCAAAGCCAGGAAAAAACTCTTCGAATAATTGGCGACCTTTAAGTAATAAAAGGTGTTGATGCGCGGCTTGCGGAAGCCCCTTTCGAAATAACTCTCCCGACGTTGAAGAGAGCTCGTCCGGTGCAGCATCTTTTTCTAGAATCACCACCAAGTCAAAGTGCTCTGAAAGAACTTTTGCCGATAACATGCCTGAGATGCTTCCACCAATAACCAGCGCAGTCCCTTTATTTGCTCCCTGTGACGCCATCCGTCAATCCTTCGTATTAGGCTTAGTTATTTGTTTTTGGCAAGAATGGATAAGCCTGACTCCAGTGCGTCTTGGTACTTAGGCCTCTTAGCTTGTGCCAGCAATGCTCGAATTGTGTCGAATGAAGAATCAAGATAAGC
>NZ_LWGE01000347.1:0-574 GCF_001635315.1 Oleiphilus sp. HI0123 | reverse complement strand
GATGGTAATAGCATTTGTCCGGTCATGTATGCGGAGTTGTTAGATAGGGTGCAGCGCTTGATATCGAATGGATCTATTGCTTGCTTGTTATAGCCTGTATTGTATGAAAAACCTATTTTATAACCTGCCTTCTTAACAAGTTCTTTTGTTTTGCTGGTGAAGTGGTCGTATCCGCCAACAGGGTAAGAAAAGCTTTGAACTGTGCGTCCCACTTTTTCTTCCAAAATTTCTTTAGACTCCTTAAGTTCCTGAAACTGAGTTTGTTCATCTAATGTTGCTAATACTCGATGTGAGTGGGTGTGTGAGCCGATCGCTACGTTATCTTCCGGCAAGCTTTTAATTTGTTCCCAGCTCATCCATTGAGCCGATTGCTCTTCTATAGAAGGTAGTGCTACTTCACAAGAGTTAGATAGTCCTTCGATCAGGTCTTTTGTATGCTCATATGGTGTTAATTTAAATCTAACCAGTGCGGCTTGAATAGAGCTTGCTTTTTCATGCGCATTGGTAATAGGAAAGCTTTGATTGCCAATGTTAATGTTACTTTTCTTACTTTGAGAGATTAGATAGGAGGAAA
>NZ_LWGE01000346.1:0-763 GCF_001635315.1 Oleiphilus sp. HI0123 | reverse complement strand
AAATTTCGGTTTCAACATTCATCCAGGAAACCGCCAACACCATCGCAACAACAGCAACAACTATCCGCAGCACAAATAAAGCCCAACCTTCGCTTCTATGATAAACATCACGCTTCACTAAGCCACTCAAAAGCCACAAAGCATTCATCCAAGACGAAAGCGCTGTCGCTAATGCCAAACCTGTATGTTGCAAAGGCCAGATCAGAATCAAATTGAAAACCATGTTGGCACACATCGCCCATATGCCAATCTTTACAGGCGTCTTCATATCTTGTCTTGAAAAGTACCCGGGAGCCAAGACCTTAATCAACATAAATGCCAAGAGCCCTAAGGCATAGGCACGTAAGCTCATTGCCGACATATAGACATCGCGTTGTTCTAATGCACCGTAATAAAATAGCGACGTCACCAAAGGTTCAGCAAGAACAATCAAAGCAACAGCTGCCGGAACGCCCATCAACAGAACTATCCGTATAGCCCAGTCCAGCGTGTCAGAAAAAGCTTTGTGAGACTGACTGCTATGCTTTCGAGACAAACTAGGTAAAATCACTGTCGCAATGGCAATACCGAAAATCCCCAAAGGCAACTCAGCTAAACGATCCGAATAATAAAGCCAAGAAACGCTTCCTGTTTGTAGAAATGACGCTAACACTGTATCGAGCAACAGATTAATCTGGCTTACAGAAACACCAAATAGTGCTGGAACCATCAGTATAAAAATACGTCGAACACCTTCATGACGATAATCCAGGCGTGGCCGAGG
>NZ_LWGE01000345.1:0-554 GCF_001635315.1 Oleiphilus sp. HI0123 | reverse complement strand
TTTGCTGTATCGGGCAAATTCTGAAAGAATGAAGGCAATGTAAATATCTATAGACGGGAAATTAGAGAGTGATAGATTCTGACGGTTTCAGATTAAATGTCGGAATTATTCTCGCAAACGAATTTAATGAGGTACTTTGGGCAAGGCGAATCGGACAAAATTCTTGGCAGTTTCCGCAAGGTGGAATCAAAGTTGATGAGACTCCTGATGAAGCACTTTACCGTGAATTGAATGAAGAAATAGGTTTGCAGCCTTCAGATGTACAGATTGTGGCCAAAACAAAGGGTTGGTTACGCTATCGATTACCCAAGAAAATGATTCGCCATAACTCCTTACCGTTATGCGTCGGACAGAAACAAAAGTGGTATATGTTACGCATGCTGAGTGCTGACTCAAGCATATCTGTAGATCGGAACGTGAGCCCCGAGTTCGATCGTTGGCAGTGGGTAAGTTATTGGTATCCGCTGGGTCAGGTTGTCTCATTTAAGCGAGAGGTATACCGAAGAGCAATGAAAGAGTTATCAACTGACTTATTTAAGAACTAAGCCACCTAT
>NZ_LWGE01000344.1:0-10345 GCF_001635315.1 Oleiphilus sp. HI0123 | reverse complement strand
CACTACCCCTTTGCAGTTTCATGCATTTAAAGAGTTTCCGGGCTACCAGGCCCAGGTCAAACGCAAGTCACAGCCAATCAGAGGACTAATATTCGTTAAGAAAACTGGACCAATTAAGACCTTGGCAGAGCTAAGAAATTCAACCATTGCGTTTCCTGGCTTGCTAGATTTTGCCGCCAGCGTAGTGCCGAGAGAAAGCCTGAATAAACTTAACTTCGATATCATCCCCCAGTTTTTATCTAGTCAGTCAGCGGTCTACAAAGGCGTCGCTAATGGGGATTACATCGCCGGTGGCGGAACTGATGAGAGCTTTAGAGCACTCCCCCCTGAAATACGTAGTCGCCTGAGAATGCTCTGGGACAGCCCCGGGTTTTCTCCCTACCCTCTTATCGCACACCCTCGCGTCGATTTTTTCTCGCTCACCAAGTTAAAGCGGGCGTTTGTGAATATGATTAAGGATGACGAAGGGGTAAAGCTTCTTAAATATATTTTTGTTGAAAACGGCTTTGAGGTTGCTAAAAACAGCGACTGGGATGAAATTGGCCTGATCGACCTCCATATCCTTAACGGTACTTCGAAAAAATCTCATGCAGAGTAAACAGGTCTACCTCTTTGGAACTTGCCTAATAGATTCCTTTTACCCGGAATCAGGTATGGATGCGATTGCTCTGCTTGAACTATGTAATTATCAAATAGTATTTCCTCAAGCGCAAACCTGCTGCGGACAGCCTCCCTATAATTCGGGTGAAGCAAGCCCAGCCAAAGATGTCGCCTGGCACACCATTCAGGTTTTTTCCGACAAAAAGTTACCTGTTATCGTACCTTCAGCCTCTTGTGCGGCCATGATCAAGCATCACTACCCGACTCTCTTCGACACGGGTTCCACAGAGCATAAACAAGCAATAGAGCTGAGCTCGAGAACCTACGAGCTTATCGAGTTTCTAGAGCCCATCCTCCCATACAATAAGCAAATCGACAGCTCCCACACTCATATCAGTCTTCACCGATCCTGTAGCGCCCTTAGGGAGATGGAAGTCGCAGAACCATGGCTATCAATTCTAAGAAAGCTAGATGGCGTCGAGGTATCCTTACCAACACTAGAGCAGGAGTGCTGCGGATTTGGGGGAACCTTTGCTATCAAGTCTCCTGAGATTTCTGCCGCCATGACAGCAGACAAATGTGAGCACTTACTATCACCAAATACTCAGTCTATATTAAGCGGTGATTGTGGCTGCATTTTGAATATTAGCGGACATATCAAGCATTCAGGCGACAAGCGTCCTTGCACCCATATCGCGAGATTTATTGCTCAGCGTTTTGGAATACAACATGACTGACGACGCGCACTCAAACTTCGCCACTCGCATAAAAAGCGCACTAGAAGATACGCAGCTACGCTCCAACTTCCGCGGCGCCATGGACTTTCTACGCAATAAACGCAAACAAGCCTTCAGTGATGAAGAGGAATGGCAAACCCTTAGAGAACAAGGTGCAGCAATAAGACAGAACGTCGTCGAGCGTTTACCTGAACTGCTAGAGCAACTAGAACAACAATGTAGCAATAACGGCATTCAGGTACATTGGGCAGAAACCGGGATCGAAGCTAACCAAATTGTTCTCGACATAGCACAACGTCGCAAAGCCAAACTTGTTATCAAAGGAAAGTCGATGGCGAGCGAAGAAATCGAATTGAACAATTTCCTCCAGAGCCATAATATTGAAGCCATTGAATCGGATATGGGGGAGTACATTGTGCAGATTGCCGATGAAACACCGTCTCATATCATCATGCCCGCCATCCACAAAAACAAACAGGAAATTGCTCAACTATTTGAAAAGAAGCTCAAGTTGAAATGCGACCCGAACGACGTTGATGGCATGATTGGTCTGGGTAGAAGAATCCTCAGGGATAAATTTGAAAAAGCAGACATTGGCATTTCGGGCGTCAACTTTGCTGCTGCCGAGTCAGGTACGCTTTGCCTGGTAGAAAACGAGGGTAATGGACGCTTATCTACCACAGCTCCTCCGGTGCACATTGCAATTATGGGCCTGGAAAAAGTTATTCCAAGCCTGAGAGAACTACCAACACTACAACGCCTTCTCACTCGTTCCGCAACCGGCCAACATATCACCAGCTACCTCAACTTGATTAGCAGCCCGCGTCAAGCAGGAGAACTTGACGGCCCCGAGGAAGTTCACTTAATTATTCTCGACAATGGCCGCTCACTCATCCAACAAGATCCGGAGCTGAAAACCACTCTCGCTTGTATTCGCTGTGGTGCATGCATGAATCACTGCCCGGTCTATACCAAAATAGGCGGACATGCTTACGGCACAACCTACCCCGGCCCTATTGGGCAGGTTGTTATGCCTCAACTTAAGGGTATGGCAAGTCATGGGGAGCTTCTAAATGCCTGCTCCCTTAATGGCGCCTGCGGGGAAGCCTGCCCAGTAGATATTAAACTGCCTCAACTTATCCGTAGTTTGAGAAACAAACAACAAGCTACTGGCTCGACGCTAAAGGTAGAATCGTGGATCTGGCGTTTGTGGAAAGTGATCCATACCCACCCCAAACTCTATCGCCTAGTCACCAAGCTCATGGGCGCCTTCCCTTTCATCAGCACTTGCTACCCAAAAGCATGGCGCAATACCCGAACACCGGCTCGCCCAAGTGCACGTACCCTTCACGAGAGGCTAAAGCATAGCCATCAAAAATTTGATGGACAAAGCAAGGAGCCACGCCAATGAACCAAGCTAAACTGAACATACTCTCACGCCTAAAACGCTCCAAGGGTTTTAAAGCACCAGAACGCGAGGGTTTGCCTAGCTCCCATAGAAGTCGTAGTGGTATTGTTCAAGCTGAAGATTTGCTTAGGCAGCTGATCTCAAAACTAGAAGAAAATCACGCAGAAGTACATCGAGTTAGCGCGCTTAAGTGGAAAACAACACTTACTGACATCATGGAAAGAGAAAAAGCCAAGCACTGCTTATTAGGGAATAATCTTGCATACCAAAGCGAAATTGAACAAGCTCTGCGCCTTCATAATAATAACATCAGCATTACACGCTACTCACAAGCTTATGAAACCCTTCGGGAAACCTTATTCCATAACATCGATATCGGCATCACCCTTGCACAGGGAGCAATAGCCGAAACCGGAACCTTATTGCTGCTGCCAAATAAAGACGAACCTAGAATGATGTCGCTTGTGCCACCAATACATCTAGTGCTACTACAAGAGGATCAAATCTACCCGGATTTATCAAGTTTGCTCAATGATGAACCTTGGGGTCAATGCGAGAAAATGCCAAGCAATGTTTTGTTTATTTCCAGCCCGTCGAAAACAGCAGATATACAACAAACACTAGCCTATGGCGCTCATGGACCCAAAAAGCTGATTGTCTTAGTTCAAGAAAACGCAGAGATATAGAGTGCTAAGGAGCAACGCTCAGCTCATCCAGAATCGATTCACTATCACCGCCTCCCGTTCTTAAACAGGGGAAAACCAATAGAATTTCGGTGCATTGCTCCGAGTCAGTGGAATAACTTATCGCCCCCCCTAAAGCGCTCATGACCCGTCGATAATAGACGGTCGCCAGATCAAGGTTAGATGAATCTTCATCCACAACTCTTAAACCTTCTAGCTGAGAACGCTGAACACCTTCTTTATAACGCAATAATAATACATTACGGCCACCCTCAACCCGACTATCAATAGTGATCTCTTCGCCTTTAGCCACGACAGAGTGATTGATGGCCGTTTTTAGTATGTTAAACAAAGCATAAATCAATAACCATTCATCACCTTTGAACAAGAAGTCTTGGCGTAAGTCTGTTCGTATTCTCTCTCGCTCTCCTGGCATAAACACATACTCTGCCAAACTCTTCGTTACTACACTCTGAATTGAAAGCACCTTGAAGGTACTTACATCGATGGGTTCATCCTTCACCAGACCTAGACTCATGTCGATCACCTGAGCACTTCGCGCGATAGCCACATGAGCTTGGCTATAGGGACTATCTAAATATCTCTCATCTTTTAGCTCCGCTCGTACCAATGCAGCATGTTCAACAAAGGCATGTAATTGATCTAAAGGCCCTCTCATGTCATTGGCGATATTACCGGCCAAAGACTGCAAACTCTGCATTTTTTGAAATAAGAAGCGCTGCTCCTGGAAAGCCTGACGGCGAAAAAACTCTACACGCTCAATGAGTCGACCCAATTTAGACGACAAAGCCTGTAACCTCGACTGATCTTTCAAACGCATGTCAGATTTACTGACGACGACTAAGAGCATTCCCCTAAAGTCACTATTTGCAACAACAGGCAAACCCAGCATCTCACGTCCCGGCACCATTTCGACCCAATCATAGGCAGCATCGAGCTGCTCAGTTGACATAATTTCAACCATTTGGGCGTTAAGCGTTCTTTCCTCAGCCTCACCCTGCAGGTGCACGTTTATAGAAGAGGGCAAACGATCATGGCGGCGTCCATCACTGCCGCTAAATAGTATGCGTTGATAGTTTCTCTCAGCGCTCAGGTCATTCGCATCAAAGCGCTCCAACTCTTTCCTGGATAAAGTTCGCTCCAATAGAACCCTATCCAAATACCATGCATAGTGATGGATATAGCTTTGTTGCTCAAAAAACTGCCGAAGAATTGGCAACATCGACTCAAAGTCATCAGATTGATCTAGCTGATACATTAGGTCTCGAAAGTGCCGCTCAGCATCAAGTTTCTGACGAACCAGGACTTTATCTGAAAACGCTTGTAAGCGAGATTTCATCGCTGCATAAAATTCACAGGAACAGATGGTGATAAGAACCAGAAATACAGTCTGAGAAACACTCAAATACGCTTGATCTATAAAGATGCCACCTTTAAGCATTAAAACCACGAAACCAACGATGCAAATGTAAATCATCAAACGCGTGATAACAAAACTCAGCGTCTCGGGCAGTTCAAGTAGGTCATGTTTCAATACTGCGTAGGTAGATATCACCACCATAAGGGCGACTGAAAGTAAGCCATAAGGCGGTATATTGATATCAAACTCAAGAGATAGCGTCATCCCACCCCCTAAAAAACCCAGGGCAATCGTCATGATCAGATAGTCCAACTTTAACTTACCTGAGCGGGTTGTGTCGGCTCTCTCTTGCAGTAGGACATATAGAGTATGCCCAATAATCCCGGCAAAAAATACCGGAAACAGATAGAACAAGTTCCCCCCTACAGGGAACCAGAAAGCATCAAAACGAAAGCTGGGACTGTGTAGAAAATGCTCTGGAGCGATAAATATCAAACTCAAATAGAGAAGCGATAAAAGATAGTATGAGAAAGAAACACGCTCGTAGGCATGTTGCTTACCCACAAAGCTTACAACAAAGTGAAACAACAAGACCGGAAGGAATAACACGACTGAGTTAGCACAACGTGCCCAAAACAAAGCTTGTGAAGGCTCGTTGGTAGACATTCCAACGAACAAGCTAAAAGACCAGAGAGCCAAGAGCGTACAGATTAGGCCAAAAAGAATCGACCCTCCCTGGCGTTTTGCCGATAAGCAAAGTACTGCACTGGCTGTACTCAATAGAGCGCAAACCAGACTAATAAAAGCAAAATTGTTCCATACCACAACGGTCACCCTGACCTTAACATTCCTGATCCTATGTTCAGCATGGGCTGTGACGGAATAATATTACCCCTATTCGAATAGTTGCCTTTAGCTGTACATAATCTAAACAGGCATTATCCTCCCAGAATCGCTTGGCAGCAAGCTAACGATTGATTACCATGCAAAAAATAAGAAGCTTTAGCCACTTTTATCGCTTCATGACAATAATTTGATGGATGCAATTAATGAAACACTTCTTATCCTGGCCCCGCAAGTCTCTATTCAACCTACTGCTAGTATCATATCTAGCGAGCCTTCTATCCTTTAATACGCTTGCCGCTCCAGAAAGTAAGCACGTTGCAATCACCCAGATTGTTGAGCACCCTGCCCTTGATGCAGTGAGAAAGGGCGTTAAGGATGTCCTCGCCGAGCATGACTGGAAAGACGGAGAAAATCTTAAGTGGGATTACCAAAGTGCACAAGGCGCACCGGCAACTGCAGCCCAAATAGCCAAAAAATTTGCAGGCGACAGGCCAGACGTATTTGTAGCTATCGCCACCCCTTCAGCCCAGGCTGCGGTAGCCTCTGCCAGAAATACCAACATAGTTTTTAGCGCAGTGACCGATCCTGTGGCAGCCAAACTGGTGAAGTCTTGGGAGCAACCGAGCAAAAACGTTACAGGCGTGTCGGACCTAACACCGATAAAACTGCATTTAGAGATGATTAAAGAGGTCCTCCCTGCCAGTAAGCAACTCGGTATTATCTACAACCCAGGAGAAGCTAATTCTGTTTCACTTCTCAAGCTAATCAAGCAACATGCTGAAGAGCTGAACCTTCAAGTAATTGAAGCAGTCTCCCCCAAGTCCTCGGATGTGCAAACTGCAGCTCGCTCATTACTCGGCAAGGTTGATGCAATTTACCTCCCTACAGACAACACAGTCATCTCTGCTATAGAAGGTATCATCAAAATTTCTGAGCAAGCAGACATTCCTGTTTTTGCCGGCGACACCGATAGTGTCGCTCGTGGCGCCATCGCGGCCTTAGGGTTTAACTACTATGAAGTGGGCCGACAGACAGGCAAGATCGTTGTGCAGATTCTTCAAGGCCAATCACCTGCTGATATTCCGGTTCAAGGTGTCATGAATACAGAGTTGTTTGTTAATCCTGGCGCAGCAAAGCGTATGGGCATAACACTTTCGCCAGAGTTTATCTCTAAGGCTAAATCACTTGTTGAATAGTTTTGCCTTATTCGGCGCCTTAGAAACCGGCTTCATTTTTGCGCTGGTCGCATTTGGAGTCTTTCTTTCTTTTCGAGTCCTGGATTTTCCAGACCTTACTGTTGACGGGTCTTTTCCCTTAGGGGCCGCTGTCGCCGCGGCACTGATTGTTGCTGGCGTAAACCCTCTTATCTCGACGCTCTGCGCTTGCTTAGCCGGCGCCCTTGCAGGCTCAGTGACAGCGATATTAAATGTGAAACTAAAAATTTTGCATTTACTTGCATCAATCCTGACTATGATCGCGCTTTATTCCATTAACCTGCGAATAATGGATGGCCCGAACATCGCGTTGCTCGGCGTTGATACCTTGTTAAGCCCGCTAGATAAGCTAAGTATTGCTACTTATGAGATTCCTTATTATGTCGCCTACCCAATTTGCTTCGGTATCATTAGTCTTATTACTTTCACCCTGCTTTTTATGTTCCTGCGTAGTGAAATTGGTTTAGCAATGCGCGCTACAGGCTCTAACCCCAGAATGGCTCAGGCCAATGGCGTCAATACTTCGTTAATGGTTATTCTTGGGATGTCACTATCTAATGCCCTTGTCGCCCTGGCAGGCGCTTTATTTGCTCAAAGTCAGGGTAGCGCTGATGTAACTATGGGGGTCGGCATCATTATTATCGGCCTTGCTTCTGTGATAGGCGGCGAAGCCTTGATTAGCCCGAAGAACCTGTTTCGCTGGATCCTTGCCTGCCTGATTGGCTCACTACTCTATCGCCTGGTTATTGCCGTGGCACTTAACGGTGAATTATTAGGCCTTAAAGCTCAAGATCTCAATTTGATCACGGCTATTTTGGTAACGCTCGCAATTGTTGCCCCAAATATCAAAAGCGCCATTAAAGCACGCACGAGGTTCGGCCAATGATCTCAATGAGCAAGGTAGATGTTAGTTTTAATCTCGGCAGCCCCTTAGAAAACCATGTATTAAAGGGAATCGACCTGACTATTCCTAAGCATCAATTCATTACAGTTATTGGCAGCAACGGTGCAGGTAAATCAACCTTACTGAACGCCCTGTCTGGTGAAGTCGCTGTTCAAACAGGACAAATTCACTTAGATGATCAAGACATCACTAAGCTTCCTGTACATAAAAGAGCCCGATGGATAGCGCGAGTCTTCCAAGACCCCTTAACTGGCACCTGTGAAGACCTGACGATTGAGGAAAACCTTGCACTAGCGCAGGCACGCACCTCACGAAGGGGGTTACAGCGAGCCGCTCGAAGAGAGTTCAAACAAAGCTTTATTAATAAGTTGAAGAGCCTGGAGCTTGGCCTGGAATATCGTTTAGAAGATAAAATTGGACTGTTGTCAGGCGGTCAACGACAAGCGGTCAGCCTCCTAATGGCAGCGCTTCAACCTTCAAAATTACTACTGCTTGACGAACATACTGCTGCCCTGGACCCGAAAACAGCCAAATTTATCCTTAACTTAAGCGAAGAGATTATTCGTAGCGAAAAACTAACTGCCTTAATGGTTACACACAGCATGAATCAGGCCTTAAGCGTTGGCGATAGAACCTTGATGCTTCATCAGGGCCAGGTTGTTCTTGATGTCAGTGGCAAGCAGCGCGAAGGTATGAACAGCCAAGACTTACTGGATCAATTCCATAAGAATCATGACGCCTTGGATGACGATAAATTAGTACTTTCCTAAACTGGCACTGACTCTTACAAAGACATTTAGTGCCGAAAGTGACTCACAACACCCGTCGCCTGATCGAGTGTTAAGCCATATTCAGACACTAAATACGCCACTTCTCGCTGCTCAGACTGACTCATACTCAAATGCAAAGAAGGCTCTTCCTCTTTATTCTTTCCAGCGACTACCTCTAATTGGCCGCGACGAATACGCAGTTTTCTTCGTCGCTCATGCTCCTGCTCTCGAACAAGCTGGACAAATGAGGATGCGAAAATACCAGCGGGCATCGCTGCGATCCCGACACCACAAACCATGACCAGCGCACCAAAAAGCTGTCCTCCGACAGTAATAGGCGTCACATCTCCATAGCCAACGGTCGTCAGTGTCACAACAGCCCACCATAAACAAGCAGGGATACTGCCAAAGGCTTCAGGCTGTTCAACCTTCTCGAAGATATAAATGCCTGTCGCGGCGATAAACATTAAGATCATCATCACCAAACCTGCTGCCAGTAAGGTGTTCTTATTCTCACGAAAGACACGAGCAATCATCAATAATGATGCAGAATAGCGGGTTAGCTTAAGCACCCTTACCATCGATATCAGCTTAAGAATACGCAGATCACCAAAAGCATCGCCCGGCAGTAGCAGTAAGAGGAGTAAAGGCAAGAAAGAGAAAAGATCGATTAGGCCCATCGGCGAACGAATATATAGCCAACGCTTTCGCCCGCTAGTCATATGAGTCGCATGAGGTGTTTCTGCCGCTACCCAATAACGCAACAGATACTCAAATGCAAAAACGACCACAAAGCAGATATTAGCAATGAGTACCCAGTCGCCCATTTGCTCCCTGAAGCCTGGCAGAGAACCAAGTACGACTTCAAGAATATTAAGAATAATAACTAATGAGAGAAAGACCGTCACTATCAAGGAAGGAAAGAAATCGGCCGAAGGCTCGTTGAGGCAGCGATACCAAAAAGCGCGGGCAGTAGTACTCATGTCGTTAACACTTCTTTTATTGTAATAGCGACAATATAGCTCGACTCAAGCCTTCATCCAAGCTCAAATCAAAGCATTTACATCAACTGTTCTGGCTAAACAGGTAAATGAGCAGCAAGAAAGTAACAAACCAGAAACCTGACAGAAGCTTCCAGAACATTAAAGTATTGGCACTCTTCTGCACCACTGGGTCCGCTTTCAGAAACTCAGGGTTTGGCTGCAGCAGGTCCTTCATAAAGTCATCGATCGTTCTATACCGTTCTTCAAGATCAAAAGACGTCCCTCTCTTCAAAGCACCGTCAAACCATTCTGGTATCACCGGGTTATTTGAACTGGCTTCAGTGTACCGTAACTGATCATAATCAAAGGCACTTCTGCACTGCTCTATTTTATCTCCATAAGGCAAGGTGCCTGTAAACATTTCATAGGTAATGGTTGCTAGCGAGTAGACGTCCCCCTGGATCCCGGGGTTATGTCCGCGTAGATAAAGCGGGTCTGAGTAGCCAGCTGTACCCAAAACGCCATCAGGAATAATAGGGCTCACGCACTCAGACAAACCGGCAACAAATACTGACCCGAAGTCCAACACCAAGGCCTTGCCCTCTTCAGTCACCATAATATTTCCGGGCTTCAAGTCTTGATGTACCGCCTCGTTTTGATGAAACGCTTTTAAGCCCTCTGCAACTTGTTTAACGATATTGATAGCACGCTTTGGACTCGGTGGCTGGTTCTTTCTCAGCCATTTATCTAAGCCCTCTCCCTCGACATACTCCATGAGGTAATATAGAAAACTGCGCTTGCGGTCTTGTCGAATAATCT
>NZ_LWGE01000343.1:0-865 GCF_001635315.1 Oleiphilus sp. HI0123 | reverse complement strand
TCTTCACCTGAAGCGCTAAACGCATTTAGCCTTTCGAGTAAGCTCGAATTTAAAGACCAGGCTCTATACTTTCAACAAATCAACACACAAGTAGATAAGAGTTCATGGCAAGGAGACCTTACATTCAATAGCAGTAATCAAGCGTTTGCACTTAGCCTTGTCGGTGACTCAGTTAATATCGATAATTATTTACCCGCCGAAGAGGAAAATAACAACACCCAAGCAAGCGCCAACGATGAAGCACCAACGAACAACCAAACCAACTCAGAGCTTCTGCCACTAGAAACACTGAGACAGCTCGATCTAGACATATCTTTAAAACAACAAAGCTTAATTGCAAACAAAGTCCTGATCGAAAATCTTAATGTCGAATTAGCCGCAAAGAACGGAATCGTCAGCGTAACAAACCTGTCTGCGAAGTCTCATGAAGGCATACTAAACACGAGCGCAAAAATAGATGCGCGTAGCAACAAACCTACTTGGCAAGCCGATACAAAGATATCAAACCTTAACTTAGGCACTCTGATTCAAGCGCTGGAAATTCAAAATGCCGAGGACAGCGCTAGCCTCAGTGGCACTCTCAATTTTAGTGCTGCGCTGACAAGTCGTGGTAACACCTTAAGCGAAGTTCAAAGCAATGCCTTGGCTCAATCCGAATTTGAAGTACTCGACGGTGAAGTTCAAGGCATAAACTTCAAGGCACTAAGCTGCAAAGGATTGGCCCTAATAAATAAAGATTCTATCGATACTAACAACTGGCCAAAAGCCACACCTTTTGATCTGCTTAAAGGCAGCGCCAGTTTGAAAGATGAGATTCTCACGAACAATTTCGAGCTAACAAGCTCCGGATTGGCGATGAGCGCCG
>NZ_LWGE01000342.1:0-774 GCF_001635315.1 Oleiphilus sp. HI0123 | reverse complement strand
TATACAAAATTAAATGCCTTAGAAGAGGATTACTGGAAAGCATCTGACGGTGCGACGATGTGGGTTAAAATTGAACTTCCCCGAATTGTCGATTCGGATCGAATTTGGATTGAGCTTGCACCCAATGTCGGATTAGATGGCGAATTGGCAATCTATGAAAACGGTCTCTGGACCTGGAAGCACGCTGCTGGTAGGCACGCTAGTGACAATGCCAGTTTCCCAGCCACCTTTCTTACCTTCGTTATCGAAAAACCGCGCGAACATCGCCTAGCCTTCCTTAAAATCAAGAGTTCACAAGTCTTAAATTTCAGCATAAACATCCGAGACCACGACTCACAACTTTCTCTTCTTGCTAGTAGAAATCTTGTGTATGGCTTGTGTTTTGGACTGATGATTCTTGCTTTTGTCTACAACATGGTAATTGGCATCTCTGCTGGAGAAAGAGTTTATACTTATTACGCCTCTTACGTTTTATGTATGTCGCTATATATGATTGCCATGACCGGGTACAACCGCCTGGCGTTTCCCGATTGGGGTGGAGAGGGTAGCTTCACCAACCTGACCGCTTGCTTGCTTGCGTTTTCTGCAACAGTATTCGTTCGCGAGCTACTTGAAACTAAGACAACAATCCCCAAGCTCGATATATTATTACGCCTGTTATTGGCTGCAACTTTTTCGACCATATTTCTACTAGGGTTTATGTCTGACCAACTTGCCTACATGTGTGTAGAAACGATAGGTCTAGTCATTCCAATTATCATACTTGTCTGTGCT
>NZ_LWGE01000341.1:0-1096 GCF_001635315.1 Oleiphilus sp. HI0123 | reverse complement strand
GGCTAACACGCCTAAGCTAATGGCATTCATGAACGCGTTCGGCGTAATCACTGCACGTGACCCGAAAGGCGTTTACCACTCAATGACTGACGTAATCCACAAAGTATTGAACGACATCACTGTTGATGACCGTGCAATCATCATTGGTGGTGACTCTCACACGCGTATGTCTAAGGGTGTCGCATTCGGTGCTGACTCTGGTACGGTTGCAATCGCACTTGCGACGGGCGAAGCAGCAATGCCTATCCCTGAGTCTGTAAAAGTAACCTTTAAAGGTTCTATGAAGCCTCACATGGACTTCCGTGACATCGTACACGCAACGCAAGCACAAATGCTTAAGAAGTTCTCTGGCGAAAACGTTTTCCAAGGTCGTGTAATCGAAGTACAAATCGGTACTCTACTTGCTGACCAAGCGTTCACCTTCACTGACTGGACTGCAGAGATGAAAGCGAAAGCGTCTATCTGTATCTCTACAGACGAAACGCTCATCAGCTCTCTAGAGTTGGCTAAGTCTCGTATCCAGATCATGATCGACAAAGGTATGGATAACGAAGCGAACATGCTACAAGGTCTTATCGATCTAGCTGACAAGCGTATCGCTGGCATCAAATCTGGTGAAGAGCCTGCACTTGCTCCAGACGACAACGCTAAGTACTACGCCGAGTTGGTTGTTGACCTAGATGCGATCGAAGAGCCAATGATTGCTGACCCAGACGTAAACAACGAAGACGTATCTAAGCGTTACACGCACGATGTTATCCGTCCTACTTCATACTACGATGGCCGTCAGGTTGACCTTGGCTTCGTTGGTTCTTGTATGGTTCACAAAGGCGATATGCAAATCATCGCTGCGATGCTTCGCAACCTAGAGAAGAAAGGCCCGATCACGTTTAACGCGCCACTCGTTGTTGCACCACCAACGTACAACATCGTTGATGAGCTAAAAGCTGAAGGCGATTGGGATATCCTATCTAAGTACGCTGGCTTCACGTTTGACGATGACAATCCAAAAGAAGCGGCTCGTACTTCATACGAGAACATCCTTTACCTAGAGCGTCCTGGATGTAACCTATGTATGGGTAACCAAGAGAAAGCG
>NZ_LWGE01000340.1:0-972 GCF_001635315.1 Oleiphilus sp. HI0123 | reverse complement strand
TTATGCGGCTAATGGTTTATTCGAACGAGCAGTAATCACGCAAAGGGATGCTTTATCGAGTTTAAAATACTATAGCGCCAAGCACCACTATATGGAGCAGTACCAAGCACCTCTCAACGCCCGCTTGGAATTGTATGAATCTGGCAAACCCTGGATATTTTCGGATGAGGAGATCGCTTTGTGCGGCTACGACTCAAAGCGTTGTATGAAATCACTACTTTCAGTAACGCCTATTGATAAAATGTCCCTACAGCTGGACATGCACTAACTTAGGTTTTTTGAACCTGTTTCTTACGCCGCTTCATCTTCGCATGTAGCAGGTCATTTTCTCCATATTCTTCCAAAATTCGCTCCAGCGTTCGCTCTACTTTGCTGGTAATACGAATTCGCTCCATCTGTGACCAGGTTGCCAATTCCCCTTGTCGAACCAGCTCTAGTAACTCGGCTTCAGACAGCGGGCTAAGTATTTGCCGAAAATCGAATTTTCTAAAATCCGGGTAGACATTAATATTGGCGCTGTATTCCTGGTTTAGCACCGAGGCAACGGTATTCATCAAGACATTAAAACGCGTCCAGTTTGGAGTATATTTCTGACTCACGGCACAAGTTGCTTTGGCAAAACGGCTAGCACTCTTATGCGTTAGCCAGCGTACCCAACTTGGAATTCTCGTGTTATCCCAACCATCTTTAGTAAACAATACGATCGGATTAATCAAACTTCCGATATAGTGATTCACATCGTATAAACGAGCCAAACGCTTAGCCGGCAAGTCATCACTAAAAGAACCGTCTATCCAGCGTCGTGTGGGTAGATAGGCTTGACGCTCACCAAGCTCATTCTTCGCTTCCAACATGACAGAAGGGAAAATACCGGGCACTGCACACGAAGCAAGCACAGCAGTACGAATATAAACATTTGGTGAAGTAATCGCATTCAACAAACGAGAGGTCTGATGGAGTTCTGCAGGCGCT
>NZ_LWGE01000339.1:0-1087 GCF_001635315.1 Oleiphilus sp. HI0123 | reverse complement strand
TATCTACGCTTAGTGAGAGTAGAACGAGCGTGCCATCTTCAAGTTCGTTTAAGTCTAGTGAAAAATAGCCGGATGAGTCGCTGCGTGTTTGTGTGATCAGGCTATTATCTTCGGCTCGGTATGCGCTGATTATGCCGTTGCTGATGACGCCTTTAACAGCACGTCCATCAACATTGTTATCTTGCCGGTCGCTATCAAAAAATTCGCAGCCACTTAAGAACAAACACATTAGCAGTGTACATAGTTTGGAGAGTGCTATTTGACTTGTATCTTTTGCTTTCATAGTTGTACATTCGAAATATTCATTATGGACAGGCATAATTCAACAACTCGCCCCTTCCTATAAAATGACGCAAGAAAGGGCTAAAAACCGCAAATGTATAGTGGTATGCGCGATTTCAACAGTTGGAATAAACGTAAAGAATCTAAAACGGGCTTCTGCGTAATGTGCAGTTATTAATAGAGTAACGCTGCTAATCTCTATATCTTATAGGTATGTATGAGCCAAGATCCTGAAATCCTTATCCGATAGTTAAAATTCTAACTAAAGAATTGTAACTTTGTGTGAAAGTGATATTAACATTACGTAATAGCTTTGTCTTGTCTGTACCAGTAAAAGTAAGACTTAGGGGATTTTATTTACTCGCTTAGAGAGTGCGCGTCGGAGAATTTCTTGCTGGTCTTCGTCTTTACAGCTATATAGCTGCTTGAAATCACTCAATATAGGACCGAAGAAGTCCTTGAAGTGCTGCGAATCCTGATAAACTTTGTATGCTTTCTGTTGAATTGCATCGCTGGACAGTTTCTCGGTATTTGAAATGTTATATAACTGCTCTATTTCCTCTTTGAGAGAGGCGATCAAGGGCAGGTTGGGATTATTTTCTGGGTCCTCAGGTTGCAAATGCTCCCATAAGCTTAGCAATGTCTCCTTTGCTTGGTGGGTGTTGGATAGGTCGGCTTGGGCAGCAATATCCAGACACTCAACAGACTCTTTGAACATGGTTTCGGTTTCTGCCAGTTTAGCGCTGATCTTGTCATTAAAATCATCTGTTTGAACTGAAAGCGTGCGCACTTCATCTGCAACAAC
>NZ_LWGE01000338.1:0-895 GCF_001635315.1 Oleiphilus sp. HI0123 | reverse complement strand
GAAGCGACGGTATTCGTATCAGCATCACCCTCATGTAAGCAGCGAATAATCGTATCGGTAAGTTCGGCTATAAAGGTGTCGCAATCTGGTAGGCTTATTAGTAAGTCTTCTGCTTGTTTGCCTAGTATGCCGTGAAGTGTGATATCAGAGTGCGGAATTGGAATATCTAGATCACTTACCGAGAAGGCGATAGACAACTTTTCTTGCTGACTGTAAACAGGACAACAAAAATAATTTTTACACGATTTAGCTCGGTCATCACTTAAAGCTTGCGTAAAGTGAATGGCTGAAAGATTTAATTTTTTCGGGAAAATAATCTCATTAACTATCGTCACCATTGCACTAAGTAATAATTCGTCGGAACATTGGCTTGAATAACCGTAATCCGGGTTCCACACCAGGCAAAATGAATTGTCAGGATTTAGTTCCGTGTGTGCAAGACTTCCTGCGTAGATCAAGCCCTGAAATCGTTTGAAGCAAGCTAACGCTTCACCCACGTTTCTGGCCGTGCGAAACAGGTAGCCGAGTACGCCTACATGCTCAACCTTTATATACCTTCCTATTTCAAGGCCCAACGCGTCGTATGGCGTTAGCGCTTCTAATTCTTCTAATAAACGCCACCATTGTGCAAAAGACATATGTTGCTTAGCGGATAAATAGTCAAGCTTCTGTTCATACAACGGAAGACTAAGACCGCTTTGCTTAATAAAGGTCTGTAGGTATCCGACAACATCCCGAGAGATAAAAAAATCATTTAAAGAATTCATAAGCTGATTGTAATGGTGGCGCAGATTGTCAAAAAATATTATTGCTATGACAATAATAGATGCTGCTTGTGGAATAAACTAGCTTTAATTACTGATTAGTTTGAAGGAGCAATTCATGAGCGACTTAC
>NZ_LWGE01000337.1:0-415 GCF_001635315.1 Oleiphilus sp. HI0123 | reverse complement strand
TGAGACGCTACTTAAAGCGCCTCTAGGGTATAACCCATCGAACGAGATTGATGACCTTGTTTGGAAGCAATCTCAGCATGAGTTGATACCCGAACATAATGCTTCAGCGAATGAAGAAGCACCCGTAAAGCCAAAAGTGGTTTCGATTTCAAAATCGCCCAAAAAACTGGCCTGATTTACTGCGCTGCCAAATGAGGGTGGCGTGAGCAGAGTTATCTCGCTTTTTAGCACTACTTTATATAGTGCTAATAGTGCTAATAGTGCGGCGGGGGCGGCTCCTGCTCAGTGCTTGCGCTGCCAGATTTAAGTTCCCCAAGCCCTTCTTTTAATAGTCGGTTCGCTACCCACAAATCTTGGATTTCCCTGTCCTGCTTAGTGATTACATCGTTGAGGGTGTTCAGTAAATCATCTTGAA
>NZ_LWGE01000336.1:0-889 GCF_001635315.1 Oleiphilus sp. HI0123 | reverse complement strand
ACTTCCAATAGAGATGACTGACAATGAACTAGAACGTTTATTATTCCCCGACGCCAAGATCAATACGCGCCATGGTCGGGTTATGCCTGATTGCGCTGCCATTCACCAAGAACTCAAGCGCAAAGGCGTTACCAAGCAATTGTTGTGGGAGGAATATAAGCAAATACATGGCGACGCGGGCTATCAGTATTCGCAATATTGCGGCTACTATCGTGAATGGCGTTCTAAGCAAAAGCGCTCCATGCGCCAGATTCACCTTGCCGGTGAAAAAATGTTTGTGGATTACAGCGGGGCCACGGTACCTATCGTTAACCCGGATACTGGCGAGATCCGTTCAGCTGAGATCTTTGTAGCCATACTTGGCGCGAGTAACTACACCTTCGCAATGGCGTCATGGACGCAACGCAAAGCCGACTGGATTAACGCACATGTGAAAGCCTTTGAGTTCTTTGGCGGCGTACCGGAGATCGTTGTGCCTGACCAGTTACGCAGTGCTGTCAGCAAGCCAGCTCGTTATGACCCCGGTATCAATGTGAGCTACCAGCACATGGCATCACATTATAAAACGGCGATCATTCCCGCTAGGCCACTCAAGCCCAAGGATAAAGCAAAAGCAGAAAACGCGGTATTGATCGTGCAGCGCTGGATACTGGCTCGACTACGACATCAAACCTTCTTCACGCTGGCAGATCTAAATCAGACTATTAAGGTCTTGCTAGATGACCTTAACCGCCGTGCCTTTAAGAAACTACCGGGTTCCCGCTTAAGTCAATTTGAAGCCTTGGATAAGCCAGCGCTTAAATCGCTTCCCGCGAAGCATTATGAGTATGTCGAGTTCAAACTTGCACGCGTTAATATCGACTACCACATAGAGTTCGACAAGCATTAT
>NZ_LWGE01000335.1:0-3168 GCF_001635315.1 Oleiphilus sp. HI0123 | reverse complement strand
TTCAGTATCACCTTGCTTAACCTGGATGACTGCACCTAGCTCTTCATTATAAAGTTCTCGCGCGAAGTGGCTGGAGTCTTCAGCCAACAAGTCCAGCTTAACGTCAACACCTACACGCCCAGCGAATGACATTTCCGCCAGGGTTGTAAATAAGCCGCCATCAGAACGATCGTGATAAGCCAGCAATTTGCCATCTTGATTCAAACCCTGAATCACAGCAAAGAAAGCTTTTAAATCTTCCGGGTCGTCGACATCTGGCGTGACGGCACCCATTTGCTTATAAACCTGTGCCAGAGCCGATCCACCCAATCGGTTTTGACCATTCGCCAAATCAATCAATATTAGATCAGTATCACCCTGATCACTTGCCAGCTCAGGTGTCAGTGTTTTTCTTACATCATTGACTGGCGCAAAGCCGGTAATAATCAAAGACAACGGAGAGGTAACCGTGCGTGTCTCATGCCCTTCTTGCCAAACAGTTTTCATCGACATAGAGTCTTTACCGACCGGGATAGAAATACCCAGTTCAGGACACAACTCCATGCCAACCGCTTGAACAGTTTTATATAAATTGTCGTCTTCACCTGGGTGACCCGCTGCGGCCATCCAGTTAGCAGACAAACGAATATCAGAGATTTTTTCGATAGATGAAGCCGCCAGGTTGGTAACCACCTCACCAACAGCCATACGACCAGAAGCCGGCGCATCGATATTCGCAATTGGCGTACGCTCGCCCATCGCCATCGCTTCACCAGTATGGCTTTCAAGATCAACCGCAGTAACCGCTACATCAGCAACGGGAACCTGCCATGGGCCAACCATCTGATCTCGTGCAACCATTCCGGTAATTGAACGATCACCAATCGTGATAAGGAAGCTCTTACTCGCCACACTCGGTAAACGTAGAATGCGCTCAGCCGCTTCTTTTATATCTATCTGACTAGACTCGAACATCGGCTTAGTAAACGCTTCTGATTCAACCGAACGGTGCATCTTAGGCGGTTTTCCAAACAACACTGACATGGGTAGATCAACCGGCTTATTATCGAAGTGCGGATCTTCCAGTGTTAAATCATGCTCTTCCAGAGCATCACCAATCACAGCGTAGGGGCAGCGTTCTCTAGCACAAATCGCCTCAAAGCGCTCCAAGTCTTGCGGCAACACAGCAATAACATAACGTTCTTGAGATTCGTTACACCAAATTTCGTGTGGCGCCATCCCAGGCTCATCGTTAGGGATCTTTCGCAAGTCGAATCGTCCACCGCGCCCGCCATCTTTCACAAGCTCCGGAAAAGCATTTGATAAACCACCCGCCCCTACGTCATGTATAAAGGCAATTGGGTTATTATCATCAAGCTGCCAGCAGCGGTCTATAACCTCCTGGCAACGACGTTCCATTTCAGGGTTTTCACGCTGTACAGAAGCAAAATCCAAGTCCTCATGACTAGCACCTGAATCCATCGAAGAGGCTGCACCGCCGCCAAGGCCGATCAGCATGGCCGGGCCACCCAATACAATTAGCTTTGCACCAACATCGATGTCACCTTTCAGTACATGGGACTCTTTAATATTTCCCATACCACCAGCAATCATAATAGGCTTGTGGTAACCCTTGATTTCCTGACCATTCGGGCCAGCAACTTCTTCTTCAAAGGTTCTAAAGTAGCCACACAAGTTCGGTCGACCAAACTCATTATTGAAGGCAGCACCACCTAGAGGACCGTCAAGCATGATGTTATAGGCAGAAGTCATTCGGTCAGGCTTGCCAAAATCTGTTTCCCATGGCTGTTCGAAACCAGGAATTCTTAGGTTCGATACCGTAAAACCTGTCAGACCAGCTTTAGGTTTTGCGCCTTTACCTGTAGCACCTTCATCACGAATCTCACCACCTGAACCTGTCGAGGCACCAGAGAATGGAGAAATAGCTGTCGGGTGGTTATGTGTTTCAACCTTCATGAGGATATGAATATCTTCCTCATGCGCCTGATACTCCTGAGTTTCAGGGTTCGGGTAGAAGCGCTTTCCTTTCGATCCGGCTATTACCGCAGCGTTATCAACATAAGCAGACAATACACCTTCAGAATTCAGCTCATTGGTATTACGAATCATCGAGAATAATGATTTTTGCTGAGCTTCACCGTCAATATCCCAAGATGCATTGAAGATCTTGTGACGACAATGCTCAGAGTTCGCCTGAGCAAACATCATTAGCTCTACGTCTGTCGGGTTACGCTTTAGCCCGCAGAAAGCTTTGGTTAAATACTCTATTTCGTCTGTAGCCAAAGCCAGACCAATACGCTTATTTGCTTCTTCAAGCGCACTCTCACCATATGACAGCACATCGACACTGCTCATAGGGCGCGGTTCAGAGTGTCTAAACAGCAACTCGGCACCCGCCGTTTCATGGAAGACAGCTTCAGTCATTCTGTCATAGAACTGCGAAGATAGCGTTTGGCGCTGTTCGAGCGTAAGCTTTTCAGCAGATCGAACATAATATGCGACACCGCGTTCAATTCGATTTACCTGATTCAAGCCACAAATATGCGCAATATCGGTCGCTTTACTAGACCAGGGTGAAATTGTTCCAGGCCGTGGAACAACCAAAAACAAAACGCCTTCCGCTGCCTCAGAGGGCACACTTGGACCATAGGTAAGCAGCTTATTCAAGATATTGAGTTCGCTAGGATTTAAGTCCTGCGACACATCAATAAAGTGCATAAATTCTGCATACACAGATTCGATTTCTGGAATAACTGCTTGGATGGTTTCAAGTAGTTTATGACTTCTAAAAGGAGAGAGAGCTGGAGCGCCTCGAAGTTCCAACATAATAAAGGCGTACCTCATCGAAGGAGCGTTGAAATAATGGAGGCGGTATTCTACTCGAAACTGGCGCGTCTGTTAACCAAGAATTGTATCTGAAGGTATAATGGCCGTAGTAATTGTGAATCCGGGGACCGTGACGGAGCTCAAACGGGTACATTTTGAAACAATGTTTACCACCCTCCAGGTTGACTCAGAGACCAGTTACTGAAAAGATTATACATAAAATTAGTGACATAAAGGAACAGCTCAGCACCGCTGAAGCGAGGCACTCCTGCCCCGGAACAAGGGAAAGCATGCAGTAGCAGTCTGGTGATTAAAAGGTATTTATTTGTCCTATTCAAAAAG
>NZ_LWGE01000334.1:0-834 GCF_001635315.1 Oleiphilus sp. HI0123 | reverse complement strand
GTCACTATGCCTGTTTGGTTATTTCTTATTAGATGATGTCAATACACACCCTGATGCAGACGAAAGAGAAAAATCAGAGCTCTTACTGGACTTACTGACACCCGTGATCAAATCATGGAGCTCCGAAGTTGGTGTAAAAGCGAATGATCTAGCGATTCAGGTGCTTGGCGGTGCAGGCTATACCAGAGAGTACCCTGTCGAACAATATTGGCGCGACAATAGGTTAAACCCAATTCATGAAGGAACGAATGGTATCCAGGCCTTGGATTTAGTGGGTCGCAAGCTATGGCAGCGCAACAGTAAAGGACTTCAAGTTCTGGTCTCTAAGGTGAATTTAGACCTTTCTCGTGCTAAAGAATCCAGTGAAAGGCTTCAAGCGTGGGCGCAAACAATTGAAGAACATTTGTCACTAGTGCATAGGGTTACTATGCAATTAGGCGCTGACCTTCAGAAAGAATCTCCTGACTTGACCTTATCTAATGCCAGTTCTTACCTTTCGATGTTTGCTCGCGTGGTGGTGTCGTGGCTGTGGTTACGCCAGGCCTTAGCGGCAGAAAAGGGGATTGCCGAAACTGAGCCCGCAAACCATGAAGAGCTTTCGTTTTACCGTGGCAAACTCCAGGCTGCTCAATATTATATTAAATGGCAATTACCATTAGCTAAGCACGAAGCAGATCTACTTTTGGGGCGAGACGATACCTGTTTTGAAATGCAGCCAAACTGGTTCTAGACCTTGAGACATAAACCAAATTCGAAAGCGGAGGAAAAAGTGAGCTATATTGAAGTCGATGTAAGAGGTTCGATCTTATTGATCAAGGTTAATCGAGCGGAAAA
>NZ_LWGE01000333.1:0-253 GCF_001635315.1 Oleiphilus sp. HI0123 | reverse complement strand
GGATCACCTCTCTCTGGATGGTGTGAGCTTGGGCTTACGCCAAAGTTTCTAGTTAAAAAGGACTTAATATGTGTTCAGTAAAAAAGATGACACGGGCTGTTTTACTTTTAGTTAGCTTTGTCTTAACAGCTTGTGGTGTGGGTAATGAGCAAACTTATATTCAAGCCGTTGAAGTCAACACTAAGAATTTGACCTCTATTTCTATTGTTTCCTCGAATGATCGCGTGCGTGAAGGGGAGACCGAGACATTCAC
>NZ_LWGE01000332.1:0-1227 GCF_001635315.1 Oleiphilus sp. HI0123 | reverse complement strand
GGCCTTGAGCTGTTAATCGATCGATATCAAGTCGAGTTATCGTTTGAAGAAGCGATTGACCTCGACAATATCGGTACCCAATGGAACCTGCGCTTTGGGCTGGTTTGGTAGAAGAAGTGACTAAGGCTTGCGAATATTACGTCTTAGCTTTGCTCTTTGGCTTGGGCTGAGCCGCTTGAAGCTCTGACGCAGCTTTTGCTTTTTTGCCTCTGGGAGTTGCTTAAATTTACGCATACTCTTTCTCAGAGAGTTCTGATGCTCAGCAGGCAGGGCTTTAAAGCGCTGCATTTTATCTTTTAAGGCCGAGCGTGCTTCAGGTGATAGCGTTTGCCATTTGGAAAAGCGCTGCTTCGCAAGTTCTCTTTGCTCCTTATCCATATTTGCCCAACGATTTGCCCCTGTAACCAAGGCTTCTTGCTTGGTTTTGTCTAAGCTATCCCATTGTGATTGAAAAGGGATGAGTAATATTTGGGTTTCGTTTGGCAAAGATGACCATTCCTCTGCAAAAGAAAGCGAAACAAAGCTGGCCAGTAATAATGTGA
This sequence comes from Oleiphilus sp. HI0123, assembly GCF_001635315.1. Lineage (NCBI taxonomy): Bacteria > Pseudomonadati > Pseudomonadota > Gammaproteobacteria > Oceanospirillales > Oleiphilaceae > Oleiphilus > Oleiphilus sp. HI0123. Next base: position 685 of record NZ_LWGE01000332.1, on the reverse strand, counting down.
TTAAGTGCTTGGGAAGCTTATTCATGGTTTGCCTCCTGTTCGCTATTTTCAGGTTCACTGGGCACCAAGTCGTGATCCTTGGAGTTGGACAGCTCGTTATCGCTAATCTGCTGTAAGTCGATAGGCGTTACAAGTTCTTTGCCATTGACGATTGTCTCGGCCAGAAACAGAAAGAAGCTCATATCTTGAATAGGCGCTTCGTTAGCTCGAACTTGAAAAGTAGTGAATGCATTAGCCATTACGCAGCTCACTAACAGATAAGGTTTCAGGTATTGTTTCATTTTCTAGTTGTTCCGATAACCAATAGGAGAATTCTAAATCTTCTGCAATATCCAAGTCTGTTTCGTCGAAGTTCGATAGTAGAACAAAGTCGTCAATATTTGCTTGAACAAGGTTTGGAATATTTTCTCCTTGCTTCTGTGGCAAATAGTTTATCAACAGAACAGCCGAAAAGCTTGCTGCCACTGTGAATCCTACTAAGGGGTGCCTAAACCATGGCTTTGAATTTTGTGCCATAGCGTCTTGTCTTGCTTGATATAGGCTGCGCTGTACTTTAGGGGAAAGATTCCGGGTACTTTCGTCCAGCGCTTGCTTAGCTCGTTGTTGAATTTCTTTATCGTTCATTCTCTTGACCTGAACTCTGGTTTACTGCAATTGCGCTTTTGATGAGCGCAGCTTTTCCATA
>NZ_LWGE01000331.1:0-895 GCF_001635315.1 Oleiphilus sp. HI0123 | reverse complement strand
CATGAGTTTATGGATATTTGGTTTCTAGCCAGCTTTGTAGTGGTTATACCGATGGTCGGTAATTCGGCTATTCGCGCTGCCGGCAATACAAAACTACCCAGCATGGTTATGATAAGCGTTGCAATAGTGAATATGATATTAGACCCCATTCTAATTTTCGGCTTGCTTGGTTTCCCTAAACTTGGGCTAGCTGGCGCTGCCATATCAACCGTTTGTGCGTATTCGATTGCCCTGGTAATTGGTTTGTATGTATTGATAAAGAAGTTCGACTTCTTGAGCCTTAAGAGCTGCTATGGCCGGGTATTACAAAGCTGGCAGGCAATCCTCAAAATAGCTGTTCCCGCTGTAGGAACAAATCTAATTGCACCACTTTCAATCGCGATAACAACCTGGCTTGTAGCCCGATTCAGCCCCGAGTCTGTTGCCGGTTTTGGTGTTGCGTCACGTATTGAAGCAATCTTTCTTGTCGTAATTATGGGGCTAACCTCCATTATGGGCCCTTTTGTTGGCCAAAATTGGGGCGCAGAAAAACATGACCGGGTTTTCGAAGCACTTAAGATGAGCTTCAAGTTCGTTGCACTTTGGGGACTGGGGGCAAGCGTTTGTTTATGGCTATTTGCCAAGCCTCTAACCGGGTTGTTTTCGGCAGACGAATCAGTTATTGAGTCCTCCACCCTCTACTTATACTTAGTGCCTATCAGCTATCTATTTCTTGGCATCATTATGCTGAGCTCGTCAGCAGCTAACGGTATCGGCAGACCAATGCCCTCTTTGGTCATGTCACTTCTACGCTTAATCGTAATTTTTATTCCCTTGGCATTAGCGCTTGGTAATTTTTTTGATCTCGCGGGTATATATCTGGCCACAAGCCTTGCTAATATAATAGTTGGCACGG
>NZ_LWGE01000330.1:0-790 GCF_001635315.1 Oleiphilus sp. HI0123 | reverse complement strand
CCTAAATGCCCCAAATATGCTTTGGTAAATTCAAAGACAAACTGAAGCCCCCTAGTTTGTTGCGTAATTGCACAGGCATTTAGCGGGAGATCAATACCACTACCTTTAAACTTACCACCCTCGCCATGAAAACGAGCACTTAAAAAGGGAATTACCAGTAAGACAAAAAATACGATCAAGATGTACTTAATGGCAACTAGCTCTATGGGCAGCAAGCTTAGTGACATCGCAACCACGATAAAATTAAAGCTTGGCGAACTACTCAGCATCGATAAAGCGGTGGGAGTAGGAAGGCCTCCCCGGTATAAACCAAAAGCAATGGGCGTAGAACAGTTGGCGCAAACACCCAAAGGAGTTCCGAGCAAGGCACCAATAAACGCTTGTTTATAAGGATTTCGCCCATCTGCGACTTTAGGCAAGTTTATTGAAAGGAAAGATATTAAAGTCAGTACAGCTGCAGCAAATAGAAAACCAAAGGTCATTCCTTGCCAGTTGGTATATGCCCAGTTAAGCGAGCTATAGAGAATACGCTCTGCATGCCCTTGCTCAGCACTAAGCGGGTAAATGACATCAAAGGCGAGAGAACTAAGATGGTTGCGCTGGCCCATCTGAGCTTTTTCATCCAGCGCTGGAAGCCGCGACTGGGACAAGAACAACAATGAGATAAAGGCGAGCAGAATGAGAGAGCAAAGAAATCCCCTTTTATCGACTACCCGCATATTGTTCTCATTACCGTACATTCACCATCTAATTAAAGAGGCTACAGATCGAAAATCTTTCCAGGATTCAT
>NZ_LWGE01000329.1:0-206 GCF_001635315.1 Oleiphilus sp. HI0123 | reverse complement strand
TTGGCGACACAACTCAGAGCCAATTGACCCCCCCGCACCAGTGACCATCACCACCTTATTTGAGATACAACCCGAAAGCCTGGCCCTATCGGCCGCGACTTCATCACGCCCAAGCAGGTCTTCAATATCAACATCACGAATTTCTTCAATTCGCGCCTTACCGCTGACAACATCATTAATTTGTGGAATGGTCTGCACAGCAAGCG
>NZ_LWGE01000328.1:0-397 GCF_001635315.1 Oleiphilus sp. HI0123 | reverse complement strand
GCAGCATAGGGTTTTGTGGCGATCCACCCCCCATCAGCAAACAAGGCCATCCCTCGAGTATTGGGTAGCTCAACCCACTGTAAGGCATCGATATAAATCCCTAAATACCAATCATCTACCTCATCGGGATGAAGACCAGCCAGCAAAGAGAAGTTACCTGTTATCATTAAGCGCTGAATATGGTGGGCATAAGCATACTCTAAAGACTGTTTGATACTCTCCTTCATACACGCCATCTTGGTTTCACCAGTCCAAAACCAACTTGGCAAAGGTCTACTCGCATTCAATCGATTCTGTTCCGTATAATCCGGCATATTGGCCCAGTACATTCCTCTAACATATTCTCGCCAGCCAAGAATCTGACGAACAAAGCCTTCGATCTGCGAAATCGAAATAC
>NZ_LWGE01000327.1:0-768 GCF_001635315.1 Oleiphilus sp. HI0123 | reverse complement strand
ACTAACCCCAATGACCTCATAGCCTTGCTCAAGCAAATGCTCAACAAAGTGGGAACCAGAAAATGAGTTACTACCAATTACAAGAAATCGATCTGCCATAATACCTGCCTAAGCTTGCCAGTCTCACTTGTCTTTATTGACAAGACTATGAATCGGATTATCGTCGAACTCTTTTTGCCATGAATCTGCTGCCGGCCAATTAAGAAGCGGCAAAGGGTCCAACTGAGCTTTACGCAATGCAGAATATGTGCCGATATCACGATGAATGACATCATTGTGCCAAGTAGCTATTCGACCAACAAATTGTGGAAGCACCTGTGTACTAAAATCGGAGATCTCGGGATGCAGTTCTAGCCAATCAAGGATTTCAGGCTCAAGCAGATAAACTGCAGCATTTGCTCGGTTGCCAGGAGGGTTTGAAACTTTTTCGTGAAACCCAATAACTCTATTTTGAGAATCAAGCTCAACTATCCCGCAACTTTGAGGAAGTTCAGTATCAAAAGTCATCATTGTTATAGGGCAATTATCTGGTCGATACTTGCAATGATATTCAATAAAAGCCGAGAAATTACAGTGACACCAATTATCTGCATGAATTAGTAGCGTCGTGGCATTCTTAAAAAAAGCCTGATTTTGCCGCAAGGAACTCGCTGTTCCCAGCAACTCAGGTTCAAAAACCTCTTTTATCCATGAAGCATACTGTGGGCGCTTAAGAAATTTAGATACAAGTTCTGATAAATAGTGGGTATTAACCACAGCATGATGAAT
>NZ_LWGE01000326.1:0-7396 GCF_001635315.1 Oleiphilus sp. HI0123 | reverse complement strand
CGAAAACAATAGACGTTTCTACCATGCACCTGACGTATCGGTACTAAGCGATAGCAGCAGCTTAACCTTAGCTATTGTCATTGGTTCAGGCTGGCAAGCTCACCCTCTTGATGATGAAGTCGTTGACCGTTTATATATGATAAAAAGCTCCGACGTACTTGAACCTCCAAAGAACCTTGACGGCTCTATCGAGTATACAGCACTTATAGAGGATGACCTTTACGACGCAACGAATAACAACCTGGGTGACGTAAGCGGCCAAAACTCTGAAGCCAACCAAGAAGCCGCCTATACTGAATACTACGGTAACGGTGCTGATATATTACCAAAACAGGGTTGGTTCATTCGTTTTACGCGTGATGGCGAAAAAATGCTAGCGACATCTTTAACCATTGATGGAACGGTTTACTTTACCACTTACGAGCCCACAGCAAGTACTAACGGCTGTATTTTTAGCTCCGGTATTCCTCGCCTCTACCATATCGAAATAGCTGACGCGACACCGGTTAAGAATTATGACGGTATCGGATTAGATTCTGAGTTAACCACAAGCGATAGGGAAGTTGGCACGCTCACGACACAATCATTACCAACCGCACCACAAAGACTTCGTGTGGATGGCCAAGACATTTTGTGTATTGGTACAGAGTGCAATCCACTTGATCGCGAAGGAAAAATTGTTAGAACCTACTGGGTTCAAGAGGAGTAAATATGTATACCTGCAAGAATTGTTATAGCTCGCAGAAGGGCTTCACGCTGATAGAATTAATGGTAGTGGTGGCTATAGTGGCTATCATAGTTGCTATCGCGTACCCGTCATATCAGGATAACGTAAAGAGTTCCAAACGCTCTGAAGCTCAGGGCGCCTTAGTCTCTTTTTCGGCTGCGATGGAAAAACATTTCACACAAAATAACTCTTACCTGAATGCAGGACAAAGTGGAGATACTGGGGCTCCCGCAGTATTTGCTACAACCGCACCGGTAGGCGGCTCATCTGTTTACTACGACCTAACGATTGAAGCGGCTACAGGGAGTTCTTACACCCTACGAGCGACTCCTACCAATTCCCAAACGGGCGATGGCTTTTTAGAATATAACTCCCTAGGCCAAAAAAGCTGGGACGAGGATAATAGCGGCGCGATCGGTGCAAATGAGTTTGACTGGGATAAGAACTAAACGATAGATACGCCGTTCAATAAGGCCTATCAGCTTTCCGCTGACAGGCCTTTTTTAATTTCGCTTATTGACTCAATACAGACAGTCGCCTAGCAAAGTCCTCATATCGCTTCCGGTTAACACCTAAGTCTGAATACCCCACCCTACTCGCTGAACGAAAGTGAATTAGCTTCTGCTCATCATCCAGATAAACCTCCACATCGTCTTTGAAACGCATCAGCGGACTGGTAAAAACGGCATACAAATAGTGATCACTTTGCTGAAGAATTTTTGCCCCCGGCATAGCGTCTATGACATTTTGAACCTTCTGCATCTGCTGCTTTGCTTCTATATCGAAGGCAATCGATTTTACCTGCTTATCAGGCTTATCGGTTTGAGTTGATACGCTATTAGGCCGACTTCCCAAGGGCTTCAGCTCACCATTTTGAACACCTAATTTAGGTGCTGTATTGTTCTCAATTACTCGCATTGTGATGACTCCAGCCAGTATAAAAAATATCAGTAGATAAATAACTTTCTTCATTGTCTTATCCTCTAGTTATGCAAGTATATTGCGCACAATCTATTTATTCAAGCCACAAAAAAGGCCGCATTAATGCAGCCCTATTATTCACCTAATAGTCTAGGTAATTACTTACTCAACTTACGGTAAGTTGCCACAACACGGTCCAGATTTTCCAGAGAGGTATCACTATGGAAAGTATCACTTGTAGGTTTCTTGCCAGGGAAGAAGCCTAGGTAAATATCCAGCTTACTCGCATTTGCCAGTTTATCTAGCCACTCACCTTCAACAATTCCAATATTATTCTCAGCTATTCGCGTAAAAGGAATCAAGTCACCTCCGTCGATACGAATACCTAAATTCTTTGCTTCGCTGGCAATATCAGAAGAACTGTTAATGTGAATCTCATTTTCTTTAAAGGTTAGCCAAATTTGAGACATATAACCTTCTTTACCCATCTCCCAAGTTGGCGTGCTAATAACAAGCCCTTGAGTTAATGCTGTATCACCCTGCTTTAACACCCAAATATCATAGTTTGCAGGAAGGTCTTTCTCGCTAATTGCTAAGGGCTTAACAGAGCCTTTCTTTTGCACAACAGGCGCTTTAACAACATCTTTTTTAGCTTCCTCTACCTTCGCAGCTACTTTTTTAACCTCAGCTTTAGCTGGCTCTTTTTCTACTGCTACCTTCACACCCTTGTCTGCTACCGCTGTAACGGCCTTCTGCGTTACTTCTGCGACAACTTCCTTAACTGTAGGCTTCACCTCTTTGCTGACCGGCTGTTCAGTCTTAGCACCTGGTTCAACCACAGGAGCTTTAAGGCTTTTCATCATTTCATCAGCTTTAGCAGCATTTTCTTTCTCGTTCCTAGCTAGCTCCTCTTGGCTTGGCTGTACTTCCGCCACACTAAGCTCAGCCGAGCTATCAGACATCGCACTATTGTCCTTCTTATCAACTGAAGCACAGCCAGCAGCTAAACTGATGACTAAACCAGCTCCCACCAAAGATAGGCTGCGATTCAAGTTTGAAAGATTTGTTTTTGCTGCATTCAGCATTTGAAATGTATTGAGTTCGGGTTTCATTTTTTCTTCCTAAAACAAGCAACAGAGCGCCTTGCACTTTTCGTCATAACTACAACATTTGCCACTTATGCCACCATAAGCACCAATAATTTACTCAAGATCAGGAAAGGCTTTAATTCAGTGTAGACATAATTCTCGCTTTGCCAGCTTTACAAGCAAGGTATAAGGTTAAACAATGTCAAATACGCAGGTTTATCATTAATTTTGTCCACTGCGTCACACGAGTTACCCATACTACCTATTAAAACTATCTTTTTCACCTATTGGATAATTAAGGATTTCATCACATGCCCCTATTAGACTGTATTGAGCGACAAACTGCTGACACGGTATCAGCAAGTATTATTTGGCTGCACGGCCTCGGGGCAAATGGAAACGACTTTGTACCTATCGTCGAGGAATTAGCGCTACCGGAAGGCTTAGGTATACGCTTTATATTTCCAAATGCCTCGGAAATCCCCATCACGGTTAATGCTGGCTATATCATGCCCGCCTGGTATGACATTCTTGAACTGACTGAAGAGCGCGTGATAAACCACGAACAATTGCAAAGTTCGGTGAAGAATATCCAAACGCTGATCGATAGGGAAATCGAGCGAGGCATCAAGAGCGAACGAATCATTGTAATGGGCTTTTCGCAGGGTGGAGCCGTGGCCTACCATGCAGCCTTAACTTACCCCAGCCCCCTTGCAGCACTGGCAGGCTTGTCGACCTATTTTCCACAAGAAGATAGCTTTGATACCGCGCCCGCGAATAGCCAGCTGCCAGTATTAATCTGCCACGGCACTCATGACCCAATGGTCGTGGAAAGGCAAGGTAAAAAAGCGGCGGCGATTCTTGAAGCGCGAGGCCACACAGTGCAATATCTAAACTACCCGATGGAACACGAAGTTTGTCTAAGCGAGATACAAGACCTATCGCGTTTCTTTCAGGCTCATTTGATGTAATGCTGTTTTATAGGTTGAGCCCTAAATGAAAAATAAGAATAAAATACAAATCAGTTCTGCAATTATTTGGGGCGTCGAGCTTTCGCCCTTCGTATTAAAGATGCAAGCTTACCTGGAGTACTGTGGCATCCCTTATCGCCGCTTACCCGCGCATGGAAGCTATCTTGAAAATACTCAGACCTTATTACGCCTTGAGTATCAAAAACAGCATAAGCAGATAAGCCGCTATCCTGAAATGGATGCCGACTTAGATGAGTACCCTGCCGTTCCTTTCTTTACTGAAAACGGCAAAGATTTTCAATACGACAGCACAGCCATCGCACACTATCTTGACCAGAAGCCCCCCACTCAGGGAAATAGCCATAGACATCGCTTATTCCCGGAAGACCCTTGTTTGAATTTTATCGCCAGCTTAATCGACGAAGCCTTTGACGAGTTCGGCCTATACATGGTCCATCATATGCGCTGGGTAGGCTCCGCCAAGTCGAACATAATGGGTAAATTACTCGCAAAAGAATTTCGTCACGCTTTGCCGCCAGGCGGCCCCTTACTACTTTCCAGGCGCTTTCCTAAGCGACAGGTGGCACGCTGTCCTTACTTATTTAGTGTCGCGCCAAAGAGCTATCGAAGCGGTGTTTCAAAAGCTCTATCCCCCCCGTATAAAGAAGGTTTTCCTGAAACACATACCTTATTGTTCGAAAGCTGGAAGCAATATCTAAAAGGCATGGAGGAAGTATTAACCCTGCAAAAATTCTTACTCGGTGATCAGTTTACCATTGCCGATGCCAGTGCCTACGGCCAACTCGCTATGAACCTGGTCGACCCAGAAACAAATAAGCTAATGCAAGAACTCGCTCCGCAGACACACGCCTGGCTTGAGATGATCTATAGCGGCAAACATCGCTTACAACAGAAAGAAGGGGAGCTTTATTTTTCAGGGGCACTTAAGCCCTTGCTCAACACCATCATGAGCACCTATGCATCGCTCATGGTTCAAAATAAGCAGGCATATCACCTGGCAAAAGCTCAGGGAGCAACAGAGTTCAACGAACTAGCCTTCAATCAGGGAAAAACACTTTATACAGGAAAGTTACGTGGCTACCCTTTTAAGTCAGTGGTAAAAACCTTTCAACTCAGAACCTGGCAGGAGCTTTGTGAAAAATGGAAGCGTTTAGACCAAAGCGAACAAAATACCATTAAAGCACAGCTAGAACTTTGTGCTCTTTTCGAAACAGAGGATGCTGAATTGAAAGAGACAATTGTTTCGGCAGAGGCTTAAGGGCTATGATAGCTTCATATTTTTCTTCAATAAGGATTCTCAGTGACAGATCAGGCAATTACCCTACAAAACATTTCTGGAAAAACCATTCTGGTAGGCATCACCTATTTTGACCGGTCTGGAGAAGTGCTGGATCAAAAGCAGCTCGCTGGTACTGTTTGCAAAGTCACAGAAGAAGATGGCATCACCGTCCAGGACTTGAAACAAGAAAGTGAATTCACCATCCCTTCTTCACTTCGCCCCTGGTTTATTGCACCACCCGGTGACTATCACGACCCGATTAGTGGTAAGCAGGTACAAAACCCTGACTATCTCGTCACCTGGGATGTCTATAAAACCAAAGAAAGTACGCCGGAAGGCGAACATGAATGGTGGGAATGGCGACCACAGCTCGCCAACCCTAGCGTCGGCCAAAAGTAATCAGTAATATTTACTTGAGGCCATCTAAAAGCGCCGAAAGAGTTTGATTGCCCTTTTTCTGCACAAGCTCTTTATCTTTTTGCTCGCCACCTTCCCAATGCAAGTCATCTTCGGGAATTTCATCTAAAAAGCGACTAGGAATGGTTTCTATTTTCTCGCCATATTGTTTTCGTGCTGCAGCATAAGTCAATGCTAAAGTCCGCTGGGCTCTTGTGATGCCCACATACATCAGGCGGCGCTCTTCTTCGATGTTATCTTCTTCAATGCTGTTTCTATGCGGCAATAATTCTTCTTCAAGCCCCATGATAAAAACATGTGGAAATTCAAGACCTTTCGAGGCATGAAGCGTAAGCATGTGCACCTTATCGCTATCATCCTCTTCTTCTTGTTGCTCCAGCATATCTCGAAGGATCAATTTGGAAACCGCTTCTTCTATACCAATTTCATCCGCTGTGCCTTTATCGGCGTCGATCATATTTTTTAACGAATCAACCAAGTACCAGATATTCTCCATACGTTTCTCAGCCGCTTTTGGCGTATTAGAGTTTTGGTACAGCCATTGATCATACTCAATATCGGTAAACAACTGCTTGATCACAGGTATCGGATCTTCCTGATAACAACGTTCCGTTGTTTTTCGTAACCAATCGCTAAAGCGCCTGACCCGATCCAGCGCCTTACCACTCAACACTTGTTCCAAACCAATTTCACCGACAGCCTGATTCAAACTAATATGTCGCTCAGTCGAATAATTTCCGAGTTTCTCCAAGGTTGAGGGGCCGATCTCTCTGCGTGGTACGTTGACTACCCGAAGAAATGCTGCGTCATCATCAGGGTTAGCAATGAGACGCAAGTAGGCCATGGCATCTTTGATTTCATTCTTGGCAAAGAAGGAGGTACCACCAGACAAGCGATAAGGCACCTGAAAAGCCTGCATCTTGATTTCCAGCAGACGCGCCTGGTGGTTACCACGATAAAGCACAGCGAAGTCTTTAAAGGGGATATCCTTTTTCAACTTAAGATCAAGAATCTCTGCGGCAATTTGTTCTGCCTCTGCATCTTCATGGCGACAACGAATTACACGAATTCGCTCTCCGTCACCCAGCTGGCTCCATAGTGCTTTATCAAACATATGAGGGTTGTTGGCGATCAAGGTATTCGCCGCACGCAAGATCAAACTGGTAGAGCGATAATTCTGCTCCAGCTTAATCAGCTTCAGGCTTGGGAAGTCTTTTTCCAGACGCGCCAGGTTTTCTGGCCTTGCTCCACGCCAGGCATAGATAGACTGGTCATCGTCGCCTACGACTGTCAAAGCATGACGGTCACCCACGATTTGCTTCACCAGCTCGTACTGAGCCATATTAGTATCTTGGTACTCATCAACCAAGAGGTAGCGAATCTTCTGCCGCCACTTGCTTAATATATCCGGATGTTCAGCGAAAAGTTGTACGGGTAAAAGAATCAGATCATCGAAGTCGAGCGCATTATAGGCTTTGAGGTAGCGAGTATAGGTTTCATACACATGTGCCAGGGTGACATCGTCAGGCGTTTGAGCTTGCTGTGCGGCCTGAGCCGGAGTTAGCATGGCATTTTTCCAGTTTGAAATCGCCATCTGAAATTCATTGATTCGGTCGCTATTCTCTTCACCATCTTTCATCATCAGGTCGCGAATCAACGCTTTAGCATCTTCACTGTCGAAAATAGAAAACCCCGGTTTATAGCCAAGCGCCTTATGCTCGGTGCGAATGATATTCAAACCCAGGTTATGGAAAGTCGATACGGTTAAACCACGCGCATCAGGCCCCGAAACCAACTGCCCGACACGCTCTTTCATCTCGCGAGAAGCTTTATTGGTAAAGGTCACCGCAGCAATATGGCGCCCCGGAATACCACAGCTTTTAATCAGGTAGGCAATTTTTCGCGTGATTACACTGGTCTTGCCGCTGCCAGCGCCCGCTAGTACGAGTAAAGGACCACCAACATAATCTAC
>NZ_LWGE01000325.1:0-498 GCF_001635315.1 Oleiphilus sp. HI0123 | reverse complement strand
GGATGACTTTCTTTTCTATTTAATGCATCGCTGGCTACATGAAAACAAATGGATGCTACGCAAGGTTCACTCGGTCCATCATAGAATTCACAACACCTGCGCATTAGACGGTAACTACTTTCATGTTATCGAGTTCATCTTGATCGGCAGTCTAGCCATGCTCGGCCCTATTTTACTTGGCTGCCATCTTTATGTGCTCTATGCCTGGATTATTATTAGAAATATTGAAGCCGCTGACGGCCATGCAGGCTATGACTTTCCATGGAATCCTTTGCGGTTTTTGCCTTTATATGACGGCCCGGTTTACCACGACTTTCATCATGCACGCTTTAAAGGCAACTATGCCGGGGCGCTTCATTATCTGGATAAGTATTTTGGCACGTACATAAAAGAATATTTACGCTATAAACAAGAACACAAATACCCTGGATCAGAAGTAAAAAACGAAGCACCCGACAGAATTAACTAGCTCAAAAATATCACTACTGATGACAGCCC
>NZ_LWGE01000324.1:0-803 GCF_001635315.1 Oleiphilus sp. HI0123 | reverse complement strand
AACGGCAAAATTTGCTGCCTGACTTGTGAAACTTAAACCAACTAATAACGCACTCGAAATAAGTGCAGAAAACTTCAAGTTTGTTTTCATAAAATCTATATACCTTTTGTTTATAGATAGCGCATATAAAAAAACGCGTTTTAATTCTATCGATTAATATTAGCTAACGGACGTCAAATTGCATGCCGGCATTCAGGAAAATAATTCACTATTTCTTTAACCTATTCGCACTAATTAAATAACCCTAGAAACCCAACATTAACGCCATTAAAAGCGTTCGTATTCTTAAAAGCTTTTGAAGGCTTGTGAACATACTTCGACGATAAGAATTAGTGCCTATCACCTGAGTCATTATGATAGACAGACTGCACAGTCCCATTTTCTTGAGACAACCCTATCGAGCCACTTTCGAGAGTGGCCCAAACAGCTTTTTTCTCTTCATTTAAATGCAGACGCTGAATATCAATCTTCTGATCCGATAGACGTCGATGCCAGTCAGTTTTATTCTCATACGGCTTTACTAAGCTAACTTCGCCGTCTGAATCAGATAGCGCTATTACGCTAAAGTCATCGTTATAGGAAGGAAACCCTAGATAAGTTCCGCGATGATGCTTAGTCATCAAATTCCAAGCCTTTCCCTTAACAAAATCCCAAACTGTCACACACGGATTAAGGTACCCATGTCGGCAATGCGTGACATAAAGCAACTTTTCGCCATCAGCACTAAAAGCTCGCGGCATGTGATAACCACCAGTATCGCGCCGCTGTTTAATCAACTCGTTAGTGTCTGTTGATCGAATCTG
>NZ_LWGE01000323.1:0-495 GCF_001635315.1 Oleiphilus sp. HI0123 | reverse complement strand
TTTGTTCGATCAGCCTCCTTTCCATTTACGTAATCCCCCATTTCCTCCAACCCATGCCGCAACCTCTTCAAGGTTGCCTCAGCAGCAGTGAAGGATTGATCAATTCCGATCCATTTTCTACCTAACTCATTCGCTGCATGAATGGTAGTACCAGACCCATTAAACGGATCGAGAACAATGTCACCCTCATTGCTAGATGCGTTAATAACCATCTTAAGCATGTCTAGGTTTTTTTCTGTTGGGTACCCTGTAATTTTGATGCTTTGATGGTGAGCGTCTCGATATTGATCCCAATAATCTGTAAGTGGACGTTGCTTGTTTTGTGGCAAATACACTTTCCGCCTAGGGTTTCCATTTTTCGACCAGTGAATTTCGCCGTTAGCATCTAAAGCGTCCAATTTTGCAGGGGTTAGTTGCCAATGCTTCCCTTTTGGAGGATTCATTCCTTTCCAAGGTTTTCCCGTTTCCCCATTTCTCACGCCTGGTGCGTGTATT
>NZ_LWGE01000322.1:0-853 GCF_001635315.1 Oleiphilus sp. HI0123 | reverse complement strand
GTTGCAACGTAAACGAGCTCATAGAGACCGTAGCGATAATTTTGTATACCAAGCACAACCATAGCAATTGCGCCAAGCAGAAATAATGTGGCAGTAAGACGGGTTTGAAGCTGGATTTCAGAGAACATTATTGTGCTCCTTCTGCATTGGCTGGCGTTGCGTCTTGGGGCAGCTCATCGATGTCTCGATAGATGTGTGTTCTATTAATACTGGTAGCTTGTGTTTCTGATAAGGCATGGCTTGCCCGGCCTGTTATGGAGGTACTGTCATCGCCGATATTTAAGCAGGACACGCCAGCACTAACGGTAATACTTTCTCCATGAATCTCAATTTCTTTGCGGACTTTAAGTCGCAGGCTGTCTGCTATCTTGACTGCTTGAATCGAGCTGGTATGAGGTAAGACGATAAGAAACTCATGATGTTCCCAAAGGTAGTAACTGTCGAACAAGCGAAGGTTGTTATGGAGCAACTTGCCAATGGCAATCGTGACAGCATCTTGTTCTTTAGGGTTTAGTTTGGAAAGACATATTTTGTCAATTGCCAACGCGGCTGTAGACAATTCACTGCCTTCACGTTCACTGCGTTGAATTTCTTTTGTCAGGTCATCATCTAGATGTTCTTTGGTGGCTGCTTTGGTCAGGTTATCTGTACGACGCAGTGGCTTAAGCTGTTTTCGTCTTAGTTCTCTCAAGTAAACCAGGCAGCAGCTCATGCTTAGGTACAAAAGGTAGCTCATAGTATTTTGAATGTTTTCAAACGGAGAGCCGCTAGCATTCAAAGAGGCCAGGGCAAATACTGAGAATATCCCGACAAGCCATAGGGCAGGTTTGAATTCATAGAAAAAGAACAGCAA
>NZ_LWGE01000321.1:0-6182 GCF_001635315.1 Oleiphilus sp. HI0123 | reverse complement strand
GGCTGAAAACGTTCTTAATGATAACCCACTTCCAAGCCACTTCTTAACAATGGCTTCTTTAAACTCTTTTGAATAATGCTTCACTCATATTCTCTTACCGCCTCCTATTCAATTATTAAAAATTAACAGAGGCGACAACTATCCTGACACAGGGGGTTTTGGTCGACGTACAGAATATTTACTACACGACCAGACAAGCCTATGGCCGCCATTTTGATTACAATGCATTTTGGGCAAAGGTGACCCAAAATCGACACGTCGTTAATGCCGTGGCCTATGCAACGGAGCCCGCAGATGAAAAACAGAGACAGTTTCAGAATATACTTAGAGCGATAGGGTTTAAGGTAAAGTTGAAGCCCTACATTCAGCGCGCTGACGGCTCTGCTAAAGCTGATTGGGATGTCGGTATCACACTCGATGCTATGGAGTTTGCGGCACACAGTGACATCCTTGTTTTAGCATCTGGTGATGGAGATTTCGACCTGCTCGTCGATCGAATCAAACTGAAACACAGCTCTGCTGTAGAGGTCTACGGCGTTAAAGCACTAACAGCTTCGTCACTGATATGTTCCGCCACTAAGTTTGTCGCAATAGATACTGATTTATTACTTAACTAAATTCAGATCAAGCGATATGCTCGCCACTATTATCTTTACAACAATCTCATCGAGACTCTGAGTACTTATACTCAATAAACAATGTCATGAATATGCTCGGGGTCATCTGTCGTTAACTCCCCTCGCTCCAATTTCTTCTCTACACCTGGCCCTAATACTGGCTTCATATCCCTGGCATGTAAGTCATGTGCACAATGATCGCAAGCAAAACGAGGGCTGGAAACATGACCACAAGTTTTATGCTGGAACATAATCGGTGCACCGTCACCATCACATAGCCACTTGTCACCCCATTGAACAACCGTCATCAGCACCGGATAAAGATCCATTCCTTTCTCAGTTAAATGGTATTCATAACGAGACATCTTCTCGTCATATAAGACTTTGGTTAAAACCTCAGCTTCCACCAAACGATTTAGACGGTCAGACAAACGATGGCGGGTTATCCCTAAAGATTTTTGAAACTCTGAGAAGCGCCTGACGCGGCGAAATGCGTCCCGGATGATTAACAGCGTCCAACGATCACCAAATATTGATAATGCTCTAGCAATTGAACAAACCTGAGAGTCAATCTCTTCCCAACGCATAGCTACCTCTTTGCATTTTATTTGAATTATTCGCGCCTAATAAGACTAGCCACTGTTCCAATATACAAAGTTGATCTAAATCAAACAAAGCCATTATACCAGAAATAGAACAGTATTTTAGCAAGTCGTCACAATAGATTCACTTGACGAGTTCTATTATGGAACCATATACTTTACACAAGGTTCCAAAACGGAACCGTGATGAATTTGGCATTTTTACCCTAAGCCATATTTGTCTAATCCACCAAATAGTGAGGACTCGCTTATGAGCATCATGAAAGCTATTTCTAAATGGATTGATTACGAACTAGGGATTAGAAACATTGATTTGGAATTAGAAGCAGGCGACTTAGACTGAGCTTGCAGTTCGTATTCCTTCATGAGTTTACTTGTATTTATCGAAGCGCCAATACTTGCGCTGTAGTCTTTAAATAGACATTAAGAGGAATAAAATTATGTTTGGATTTCCATTTTTTACTAGCCTTATCGTAACGGTTGCAATGGTTGTCGGTTTTTCATTTATTATTAACCACGGCATCCAAAAGAAAAAAGCTAACAATGAAGACGCTATCTCTAATACAAGCCAAGGCGAAAAAGACACTAACTGCCACGCCTAAGCTAAGATCGCCGCTCTATTGAGCGAGTAAAATTGAGATAGAAAAATTGAGGCTGCTACATAGCAGCCTCTTTCGTTCTAGCCTACCGAAGCCTTCAGTGCTTGCTCCAAATCTTCAAGAATGTCATCGATATGCTCGATACCGATTGATAGTCGAATCATTTCAGGCGTAACACCCGCGACTTTCTGTTCTTCCTCTGTCATTTGCCTGTGCGTTGTCGAAGCAGGATGACACGACAATGATTTAGCATCACCAATATTTACCAAACGCTTAAACAGTGCCAAGGCATCATAGAAACGCGTACCTGCCTCTAAACCACCTTTAATTCCAAAGGTCATAATGGCCGACGGTGTACCTTTCATATATTTTTTGGCTAGCTCATGGTTCTCATCTGAGGGCAAGCCACCATAACCAACCCACTCAACTAGATCGTGCCCTTCTAGAAATTCGGCCACTTTTATTGCGTTTTCACAATGACGTTCCATACGAAGACCTAGCGTTTCAATTCCCTGAAGCAATAAAAAGGCATTCATAGGTGATAAGGCCGCCCCGGTATTACGCAAAGGAACTGTCCGGCATCGTCCAATAAAAGCTGCTGGCCCCATTGCCTCGGTATAGATCACGCCATGGTAAGCAGGTTCTGGCTCGTTCAACATAGGGAATCGTTCAGCATGCTCCGCCCAGGGGAAGTTTCCTGAGTCAACGACAATCCCGCCTAACGAATTACCATGCCCACCCATATACTTGGTAAGCGAATGAACAACAATATCTGCCCCATACTCAATAGGCTTACATAAAGCTGGCGTGGCAACTGTATTATCAACGATAAGCGGCACCCCCTTATCATGCGCAATCTTCGCCATGCCTTCCAGATCGATAACATTACCCGCGGGGTTACCAATACTCTCGCAATAAACGGCTGCGGTATTTTCATCAATCAGCTTTGCTAAGGACTCAGGCTTATCATCTTCAGCGAAACGTACATCAATTCCCTGGCTCGGCAGCATATGCTTGAAAAGTGTATAAGTACCGCCATAGAGCTGAGGTACTGAAACAATATTCTTGCCCTTGCTGGCGATCGTTATAATCGCGTAATGAATGGCAGCACTGCCAGCACTCACAGCCAAGGCCGCAATACCTTTTTCTAACTCCGCTACTCTTTTTTCAAGCACATCGTTAGTGGGGTTCATTATTCGCGTGTAGATATTACCCGGTACAGCCAGGTCAAATAAGTCAGCACCATGTTGAGCATTATCAAACTCGTATGCGACTGTCTGGTAAATAGGTGTTGCTACGGACTTGGTTGTAGGGTCTGTTTCATATCCGTGATGAATTGCGATGGTATCGTCTTTCATTTTAATCCTCGGCAATAATGATGAATGTTGGCGAATACGGGACACCGGAACAAAGAATCATAGATCAATTCCCAATAACACACACGCACTCAGATCAATGAAATATAAATANACTTTCTTTGTGACTTTTTCTCTTTTGCTTCTGTCTATGCTTCTGAATTTAAATTTCAAACTCACTTTTTTACTTAATCAAGGAAGCTTAAATGGAAGATATCAATCAAAGCAGCGATCAGATTCAAGAGCTGTTACAGACAGCCTACACACTCAGCTTAAGTTACGGCCCCAAACTGGTCTTAGCGATCGTTACGCTCATCATCGGCCTATGGGTCATCAATCGCTTCATACGCACTCTTAACAACAATCTCACAAGCAAGGTCGATGCGACGCTTGGTCAATTCGTCTGCAGCATTCTTTCAGTTATTCTGAAAGTAGTCTTGTTGATTTCAGTTGCCTCGATGGTCGGCATCGAGACAACATCATTTGTGGCAGTACTCGGTGCTGCCGGCTTAGCTGTTGGCCTAGCTCTTCAAGGAAGCCTAGCCAACTTCGCCGGAGGCGTTGTCATTCTGCTATTCAAGCCTTTCAAGGTAGGAGACCTGATTGAAGCTCAGGGCTACATCGGAAGCGTATCTGAAATTCAGATTTTCAACACCATTCTAAAGACGGGCGACAACCGAGTCGTCATCATTCCAAATGGCTCTCTTTCGAGCAGCAGCATGGTGAATATTAATAAAGAAACTACTCGCCGAGTCGATCTGAGCTTTGGCATTGGCTATGGCGACGATATTGACCAGGCCAAGTCTCTGCTGAAGTCACTCGCCAGTCATGATGCCCGAGTACTCAAAGACCCGGCTCCTGTATTTGTCGTTGCAGAACTTGCCGACAGCTCGGTTAACTTTACAGTCCGCTTATGGGTCAACACTAGCGACTACTGGGGTGTATTCTTTGATATGCAAGAAGGCGTGAAGAAAGCATTTGATGCGCACGGCATTTCAATCCCCTACCCACAACAAGATGTATATATGCATCAAGTAGCATAAACAAGAGACATTACTCTAGTAAATCGCTAAGATACGGCCAAAATTGAATCGTATCTTAGCCAAGCTTTATGAAAGGAAGAAATACTATGCAACACCTTAAACTTGCCACAGCAATTGCTCTCATCTCTACAAGCCTAAGCGCCACAGTAAACGCTGAAGAGGTCTCTGAACCTAACTGGGATGCAACGGCTGAACTTGGTTTTGTGATGACCAGCGGCAACTCGGATACAGAAACACTAAATGCCAAATTTAATGCTTCAACTGAATACACTGATTGGAAGCACACACTTCAACTAGAGGCGCTTAACAGCTCATCAAATGACGTAAGTTCTGCAGAAAGATATTTTGCTGAAGCGCAGTCTGACCGAAAGCTCTCTGATAGAGCTTATGCGCTTGGCGTCATCTCGTGGGAAAAGGATCGCTTTAGCGGTTTTGACCATCAAACCTCTATCGCACTGGGTTTAGGCTATAAAGCTATTGCAGAAGATAATATGGAATTGAATTTCGAGCTTGCGCCTGGTTATCGTGTGATCGAAGACAACAATGGCAATAACGAAGAAGATAGCATTATTCGTGCAGCTGAGA
This sequence comes from Oleiphilus sp. HI0123, assembly GCF_001635315.1. Classification (NCBI taxonomy): domain Bacteria; kingdom Pseudomonadati; phylum Pseudomonadota; class Gammaproteobacteria; order Oceanospirillales; family Oleiphilaceae; genus Oleiphilus; species Oleiphilus sp. HI0123. The sequence continues at coordinate 1,381 of NZ_LWGE01000321.1, read as the reverse complement.
TCTTCTCTTGGAAATTCAATGAAACATCTAGCCTTGACCAGTTCCTGAATACAGAAGCCGGCGACAGTAACACTGTGACACGTTTTGGTATCTCCTTAACCAGTCAGGTGCAAGAAGCCTTGTCAATGAAGGTTGGTTACACCATTAAGCATAGTTCTGATGTTCCAGCAGGTGCTGATAAAACTGATCGTGAAACGTCTGTCACGTTAGTCTATAAGCTGTAGCATTACTTTTTATGTAGGCAGCGATGGTGCTAACCCGCCAGCGAGCCGCGCAAGGCTCTGCCTACAGCAGAAAAGAAAGTATCAATCTGAAATTTCAGATACAAAAAAGGCAGCTTAATCGCTGCCTTTTTTATTGAAGCTTGAAACGCTTACTTCAACAATTCTTTAGCTTGCTCAACCCAAGAGTCTGAGCCGCGTACTGATTTGAACTCAGCCAACTTATCGGCAGGTGCATTAACGATATCTTCCAAGCTATTAAATCCCGCTGCATTCAATTTCTTAACCGTCGCAGGGCCAACACCTTTCATCGAAGAAATACCAGACTTAGCTGCACCAGTGGCTTTCTTAGTTGCTGTTGACGCTTTTGCTTTAGCAGTAGTCGCCGCCTTCTTAACAGTTGCTTTGGCTTTTTTAGCAGGCGTCTTTGGCGCTGGCATAATCTTATCCGCCAGAGGAAGCTTGCTTAATGCATCTTCAAGTTGACCAACCAGCTTATTCTTAGTCTCTAGCAAAGCTTCAGCACGCTCTTCAAATTCTTTCTGCTGCTTATTTAGCTGCTTTTGATACTGCTTCTCGATTTTCTTCAACCACTTTGTTGCAGGCTTAGTCGCCTCTTCACGCAACTCGTTTACTTGTGCAGTCAAATCATCAACCTGCTTCTGTAAATCTTTCTTAGTTGAAGTAACTTTCTTGTTGATATCTTTCAACAAGTCATTGCTCAGCTCTTTAACCTGAGAAACTTTCTTATCAATCTTCTTTGACGTTTTACCCATGCTTCACCCCTATTAAAACTACAAACAAATTAAACAATAAATACTAAACAGTATAAAAGTTACACGTTTTTTTTAGAGCATAACAACTAAAATCACGTGCACTAATGGTATTTTTATAATTTCTAACATGGCAGATTCAACTAATCCAATTTGCCATGTTCTTTAATATAGTCCTTTACCAAGCTCTCAATTAGCTTTTGTATACTCGTTTCTTGCTCTATCGCAATAATCTTCAGTGCTTTCAATGTTTTCTTATCTAAACGTAGGGAGGTATTTTTCTTAGCCTTCTCTTTTTTCTCGGATGCATGCACTTGATCAAGCTGAGGAGTCTTAGCCGTACCTTTCGACACTGCATCGGTTTTCTTATCTGTACTCTTGCGACTC
>NZ_LWGE01000320.1:0-695 GCF_001635315.1 Oleiphilus sp. HI0123 | reverse complement strand
CAGCCGATCAGGGAGTCGACACCCCATAAAATAAGCGCAACCACTAACACAAAAACAACAACTATCATTGTCGTCTGGGTCAACTCTTGCTTAGTAGGCCATACAACCTTACGAATCTCTAAACGAGCTTCAGAGACCAACTTCGCAAAGGCCTGCCCTTTTGTCGTTTGAACGGCAACCCATCCAGCAACAAATGCCAAAACAAGTAGCGCAAGCACTCTGTACAACAGAGATTCTGCTTCAAAATAGTAGTTACCCACCACGCCCGCTGACACCAAACAAAGCACCAACAACCACTTCAGCGTATCTAGCGCACTACCTTCTTTCTCTACCTTTGCATTCATAATCGACGCACTAATAAGTATTCTGTTCCACTACCATTTATTACTAGAATAAATGGCAGGCCAGGAGGGAATCGAACCCCCAACCTGCGGTTTTGGAGACCGCTGCTCTGCCAATTGAGCTACTGGCCTATACAAAAGAAGGCAGCATCAAGCTGCCTTCCAAACATAGACTAAGATTATTCAACAATCTTAGCTACAACACCCGCACCTACAGTACGACCACCTTCACGAATCGCGAAGCGTAGACCTTCTTCCATCGCGATTGGCGCGATCAAAGTAGCTGTTAACTGTACGTTATCACCAGGCATTACCATTTCAACACCTTCAGGCAACTCACAAGCACCTGTCACA
>NZ_LWGE01000319.1:0-420 GCF_001635315.1 Oleiphilus sp. HI0123 | reverse complement strand
AGGTTTCTTGATAGGGATGGCTTTTAAGCAATGAAATACTGGTCTTCATCCAATGCGTGTCACCATTTGCATCGGTGCACTTGAGTTTACTCTGAATCAGACCTTCGGTATTAGGCGATAAGCTTTGTGTACTCAACTCCTGAGAGGAGATCGGGGGAAGGGAAAGTTTGTTTTCCAGTATCGAAATTGGCTGCCCCTCCAGCTTCATATCACAGCTACCAGTAAGCTTTAGAAATGCCTTACTGGCATAACTAATTGTGTGCTCCTTATCTATAATTAATACTGTACTATCACTACTCTCAATCGCTTGGGATAAGAGTTGCAGTGATACTTCACGCTTTTTACGCTGATTTATTTCTTCCGTAAGTTCGTAGTTTATTTTGTTGATGGTTTCTGTTCTGGAAATTATTCGTTTCTCAA
>NZ_LWGE01000318.1:0-420 GCF_001635315.1 Oleiphilus sp. HI0123 | reverse complement strand
AGTCAGGTGAAAGAGTTTGACTCGATCAAGCAGTTCTTTACTGCGGCGACAATGACGGCGCTCGCAGATGTTCCTTTTGCCATTATCTTTCTATTGGTTATCGCTTCTGTGGGTGGGCAGCTGGCCTTGGTGCCTTTAATAGCGGCTGCTTTCCTCTTGCTCTATGGTTACGTTGTGCATTTCCCGATAAAAAAAGTGGTTGATTTGATGCAGCAGGCAGCCGCTGAAAAAAATAGTGTTTTGGTTGAGAGCTTAAGCGGCATTGAAACGATCAAGTCCCTTAATGCGCAAGGGCGTCAGCAGGGCTTGTGGGAGAGAGCGCTGGTGCGCATGTCGCTATTAGGAGCGAGAGCCAAGCATCTGACCGACTCTGTATCGATCGTATCAGCTTCCGTTATGCAGCTTTCAACCATGGCGATT
>NZ_LWGE01000317.1:0-781 GCF_001635315.1 Oleiphilus sp. HI0123 | reverse complement strand
GGCATTGACCGCCAATGGACAAATCCGCTACGAGCTCAAAACCCCTTACCGCAATGGCACTACGCATGTGATCTTCGAACCACTGGATTTCATTGCCAAGCTAGCGGCTTTGGTACCCAAGCCTAGGGTCAACCTTACTCGATTCCACGGGCTTTTTGCACCGAACAGCAAACACCGCGTTCAAGTAACACCCGCTAAGCGGGGCAAAAAGCCCGATCAATCGGAAGGTCTCGATACTGACTGGTGTGACAAGAGCCCTGCAGAGCGCCACCGCGCTATGACCTGGATGCAACGACTCAAGCGTGTTTTTACCATCGACATCGAGGTCTGTGAACACTGCGGTGGCCAAGTCAAAGTGATTGCAAGCATTGAAGACCCGAAGGTGATTGAGCTGATTCTTAATTACCTCAGGCAGAAAGCCGCTAAGGTTGACGCTGCCAAACAGCACGAATTGCCGCCAGAGCGAGCCCCGCCACTGACTCCCAGCCTGTTCGACCCATCGCAGACTCGCCTATTTAATTGACGCTCCTAAGTTCTCAATCCATGCACTGTCAGCCTTTGCGGCAGGCCGGTGGGGCAACTGTCGGCTAGAGATCCATTCGCCAGGCACTTTTCGGTCAAATCGACCAAAATACGACCTGCTTTGGGCGCTGTGAAGCTAAATTCTGGGGCTTAGGCAATAAAAATGAGCAGCAATTTCGGGTATGATACTTCAGCTTAGGGGTGAAAAGGTGCTTTATACTTCCTATACCCACAATATCGGTGGGGCTGCGGCTGTCGA
>NZ_LWGE01000316.1:0-299 GCF_001635315.1 Oleiphilus sp. HI0123 | reverse complement strand
TACAGCATCATCAATCACTAACTCAACTGCGTCATTCTTGATCGCGATACCAGCACCTGCTGTTTCAATTTCATCACCAGTTACAGCAGTATCACTTACACGGATTGCTGCGATGTCTGCAATGTAGTCAGCTTCAGTGTACTCTTCGGTACCACCTTCACCGTCATCAACCTGTGTACCAATTAGTGATGCATCAGCACTTGAAGACTTAACATTAACTTGCACGTTGTCAAATACGTAGCCTGTACCTTCACGAAGACGAATAGCGCGACCGATTGTATCTAGTGTTGCATTTTCAA
>NZ_LWGE01000315.1:0-503 GCF_001635315.1 Oleiphilus sp. HI0123 | reverse complement strand
CATTTGGTTTTTCGCATGATACCTACTGGTTCCGCTTTGTGGTGCCAGGGAATGACCACGCCTGGTTGTTGGAAATCAATTATGCTTTGCTAGATGAAATCGAGTTTTATCGGGTTAAAGGAGGTGAAGTCGTTGAATTTGTCCGTACAGGTGATCACTTTGTTTTCTCTGAGCGTCCTATTCAACATCGAGCATTTCTATTTCCAATCGATGGCGCTGATGAAGCACAGCATGTTTACTTGAAAGTTCGCTCTTCAAGTTCCATTCAGTTGCCTGCTACGCTTTGGCCAGAGAAAAGCTATTTTGAGGCTGACCAATATCGCTTTGCCGAGCACGGTTTGTACTATGGCATCGTTCTGGTGATGGCTTTGTATAACTTCTTTCTTTTTTTGCGACTTAGAGATAGTGCTTACCTGTTCTACGTTTTGTACGTGATTACCTTTGCTGTAGCCCAGATGTCCCTGACGGGCTTTGCTTACCAATTTATCTGGCCAAACTTTCCG
>NZ_LWGE01000314.1:0-1336 GCF_001635315.1 Oleiphilus sp. HI0123 | reverse complement strand
TTATACGTGTCTTTCCCTATTGCAAAAGCAAGCGGAGAGACAACAAGCAACACAACTAAAAGCACTCTTAGTAGCTTCATTTACTTTCTCCTAAAGTTTGATCGACATGCCGTCAGCTAAAGATTGTTTATAGGCTCGATAGCCCGGTATACAGCCGATTAACAAACTCATACCGACGACCGCTGCCACCAAGGCAAGCTGCTCAGAACCGAAGCTAGTCAGCGATATCGTTAAGCCATAGCCTTGCAATAAGGATTGACTCATCAATACAGCACCGAAAAATACCGCCAACCCTAGCGCACACCCAAGCACTGCAAACAGCAAGGACTCTGAGGCCAGCAGTACAAATATCTGGTTCGGCCGGCAACCTAAAGAACGGAGAATCGCAATTTCGCGCCGACGTTCATTTAAACTGCTAAGAATACCCGTTAATAAGCCAACGAAGCTATTCAATAAAACGAAGACTGCAATAATCAGCAAAGCCTTTTCGGCCACACCAATTAACTGCCACAATTCCCCCAAAGCAAGGCCTGGCAATACAGCTAATAAGGGTTCTTTTTTGTATTTGTTTATCGCTCGCTGGATACGGAAAATTTCCATTTTCGACTTTAAGCCCAGCATAAATGCCGTGATTTGTTTTGGTTGAAGATCCATTTCTAGCGTTTGTTCTGCAGTGACCTTGTTCCGAGATTGTGTACCCGACTGCCAATCAATATGTAATGCTTCAATACCTTCCAAACTAACATGAATCGTTCGATCAACAGGCGTGCCTGTGCGGGCAAGTATGCCAGTTAGTATAAAAGGTTTATCATCATGCCGGGAGAACCCGGTATCGTTAACACCGTGCGCCAAGGTCAGCTGATCACCAATTTTATAGCCTAAGCTTTCCGCAATCTCAGCACCAATCACCGCATCATAAACCCCGTCAAAGTGCTTCCCTTGCTCGAAGTCCAGCCCTCTGTCATCAGCAAAGCGGTAGTGTTTGAAATAATCCTGCGTGGTGCCCATCACTCTATAGCCTTTGTGAGAGTCCCCAAGTGAAATTGGAATAGCCCAGGCAACCGACTTGTGTGAAGAGATTTTTTGATAACTATCCCAGCCGATATTGTTGGTTGCATTGCCAATACAAAAAACGGAATACAATAACAACTGCACCGAACCACTTCTCGCGCCGACTAATAAGTCTGTGCCTGAAATCGTATTGGTAAAACTATGCTTAGCCTCTTTACGCACCGTATCGACACTCAGTAATAGAAAAACGCTGATACAAATACTAAACAAGGTTAAGCCACTGGTAAATTTCCGGTTGAGGATACTTTTCAGCGTTAGCTTCATC
>NZ_LWGE01000313.1:0-719 GCF_001635315.1 Oleiphilus sp. HI0123 | reverse complement strand
GCCGCGCGCGTTGGCGGAGAAGAGATGAGTATTATTGTCTGTGGCGAAAGTAAAGATGAAGCGCATATATTGGCAGAAAGAATTCGTGCCACGATTGAAAGTACAGACTGCTTTTGGCAGGGGCAACGGATAAGTTTGACAGCCTCATTCGGTATTGCATTCGCGACAGCTAAGACAGAAACTGCTTGGCAAATTTATCAAAATGCTGACTTGGCACTGTATCAAGCCAAGAAGCAGGGACGGAATCAGGTATGCTTGTATGAAGCCTAAACCCAAGGCGCGAGTAGAGTTTCGAATGCGGAGGTTATATTGTCTTTAAGATCATTGGTTCTGACGTTGCTTGTCTGCCTGATTGTTTGGTATTGGCTTAAAGCAAGAGAGTTAAAAGATATTGCTCTAAGAGCCGCGGCGAAGCATTGTCGTGAATTGGACTTAAGTATTCTTGACCAGACAGTCGTTTTGCGCTCATTGAAGCTCAAGAGAGGGAATGCTGGGCGCTTACAGATTATTCGTGAATATGGTTTTGAGTTCAGTTCTACAGGAGAAGATCGTTATAAAGGTAGTGTGAAGATGGCCGGAGCACGTGTTCAAGGGGTCAAATTGGCACCACATCGAGTGGAATAGTTTTATTATTGGAAGTGGTTAATTTGTATCGAGCACCTATACTCTATATATCGACAAAAAGAAGCTATTCACAAATTGGCAGGTGTTTTTAATTC
>NZ_LWGE01000312.1:0-6890 GCF_001635315.1 Oleiphilus sp. HI0123 | reverse complement strand
AACTCAATGTGATCCTTGTGCAGTGAAGCTCTCAAATACGAATCTTCCTCAACATGATTGTTGGGGAGCGCGGGTTTATAGTTAATGCTGTTTATGATCAGATTAAGATAAGGCTCAAAATCGAGTTCTGATTGACTCAAAACTAATTTTGGTGGCAATTCGATTTGGTAATCCATGTCCTTTAAAAGGAACTTTGAGCTAGGACTAATTTTCCAATCTATGGTGAATTTATTGGTCAAAGAAGCTTTCTTAAATTGTAGGAAGTTGTCTACATTCAATGCATTTGTTTGCTTAATCAAAGCGATATTTTGATTGTATATTGAGTTATTCGATATCTCTCGATTCATAAGCTCTGTTTTGGCACGTTGAAGTCTTGACTGAAGTTCTCCCAGGCTATCGGCTGGTAGTAGGGACGTAATTAAGTCTTTAGTTTGAGCCAAGGGCTTAATTTCTGGGTAAAGAAAATCTTGCTCTAATTCTTGGATAGTAATTATTGGTTTGGCTAAGTAGTTCGGGTTAGGGGCTTCTTTGTTAAGCAACCCGCTGTTATCTGTTAAGACCAGCGATAGATTTTCTTTGAGATAATTACGAACCGCTGCTTTCTGATTCTTTTTGAATTCATCTACCAGATTAGTTAGTTCTTCACCGTTGCTCTTGGGGTAATCGTAGCTTGCGTTTTTACTGTTTTCTTTTATTTCGTAGTAAAGGTTACCAATGTCATCGATCATGGAGTTGTTGTCCTGTAATTGAGCCGCTTGATCAATCGCCTGCTTAAGGGCTTTGTTGTCAAATGTCGGAATTACCTGAACTGGAAAGAAGAAAACATCAATATCAGTGAAGTCTCCGTTCGCCCAAGAAATTGGGATTCCAATAGGTGCGAGAGCCCAAGAAATAGGGAATAGAATCAAGTTTCTTTCCATCGGTTTATAGGCTAGCCAATTAGAATCTATTTCTTCGCAGTTACCTGACGTGAGCCCGAAAATGCCTCTGTGGCAGCGTTTGTGTTCAGTGTGTGAAAGGGTGTGTAAAGTCAGATTGTTGAGCAGGATTTCGCCTCTGGAGTCGTTTATATTAGTGAAATACCACTTATCGCCTGTTTTAACTAGGTCCGCATATAGTTCGTATTCACCAAAGGAATCATCAGAAATGAGAGCAGGATCTAAAGTTTGAATTGGTTTATTGATTGAGCAACCGGAAAGTACTGAAAAAAATAGTAAAAAAGGTAATATGCGCGACATAGTAACTGCTGTTTAAACTAAGGAATCAAATCTGGCTCATGATAAACCAAAAAGCCTTTCTGCTTAATTCTTCATCTCCAAATTTGCGTACTAAGACTCTACTTTTAGTTCTACTGTCTATATTTTTTTATGGCTGTGCTTCTAAACCGTGGAGTCATTGTGACGACAAAAGCTGCGAGCTTGATGTAATCAAGGATATTGGATATGAGAAAGCCGAAAAAGTTGGGCATATCGATGATTTCTATGAGTTAAGAAACCTCTGCGATGATTTTTATGAACTGTATCGTTACTCTGATGCTGAGCATTGTCTGATTAGGCTAGAAAGTAGAGTCGATAACTTACCCTATATGAAGCTAGGGCGTTATCACAAAGACGTGTCGGCGTTTGACAGGACAGATTATTATAGGCAGAACGCTGAAGCCTCGATTAGGTCGGCACAGCTATATCTTGATTACCACGATTGTAATAAGTCATTAGGGTATGCGACGAAAGGTCTAAATCCGTTTCAAAATTCCTATCCACCAACCATGGAAGATGAATACCGCGAGCTGCGTCGTTTAAAGGGCTTGTCTGCAGCTTGCTTGGGTAATACTAGTGCTGCTGAGCAGGAAATTGGCTATATTCGTGGTATTTCACTTGGTGTTCTGAATAGAACTGATGATGATGTAAAAAATAAGCTAGCAATCGCCGATGTTTACCAAGCGCTTGGGAAATACGGTCAAGCAGAAAACGAATTGAGACGCTCCAACGCTTGGAGCATGACCGATTTTTTGATGGTTGGAGCTAGTATTTATGCAGCGGGAGCGGCTGGGCCTAATAGTATTCCTGCTCTAGACTATCTGCAGGCTGTTAACCAGGCAACACAGTCTGGCGAATTACCAAAAGATAAAGAGATTCCACATCTGTATAAGTTAGCACGCTCTTATCTTGCAAGAGATTTCTACAACAGTTCAGTTGGTATGTATGAAAGGTTGTTTTCTAGAGATGACTTGAAGTCAAAGTTTCCTGACGTCTACTATGCAGCACTGGGAGATTATGCTTTAAGTTTACGAAATGCCGATCAGTCTGACAAAGCAAAAGAATATTTTATAAAAGCGATAGACTTTTACGAACGAAACAGAAACTTTATAAATGCCAGTTCCTCAAAGATTGGTTATATGTCAGATAAGTTTGAAGTATACAGTGCTTATATCGACTACCTTATAGAGATTGGCGATCACGGAAAAGCTTTAGAATATGCTGAGAGATCCAAGTCTCGCGCACTAGTTGATAGTCTTGCGGCTAAAGAAAAGTTTGGTTCACGTTCTTCTAAGGCTGATTCTTTAATTAATGAGATCAAGATTCTTGAGGAGAACAGTTTTAACAAGTCTGAAGACGAACGCAGTATGATCTTAAGCTTGCGTTCCGAATTGAAAGCTGAAGCGCCAGAGTTACTTTCATTGATCAGTGTGCCAAGTATTAATATCGCGGACATGCAGTCTACTGTACCTGACAATACTTCCATGTTGTTCTTCTCACAATCAGTCAAAGGTTTGAATGTCTTTGCTCTCAACAAAGATAGTGTTTACGGACATATGGTTGAGTTGGCAAATATTGACACGCTTGTCGAAGAGTATTTGGAAAAGATACGGACTAGGTCTGATGATTATCTATCAAATAGTCGCGCCTTATATGATGCACTCATCAAACCCGTAGAACCACACTTAAACGGTACCAGTCTATTAATTACACCCTATGGAAAACTGCATTACTTGCCATTTGGGTCTCTGCACGATGGGCAGAGTTTCCTAGTAGAGAAATACAGCTATTCGTTAATGCCCAATATTTCAATTATAGAGCTTTTGTCCAATAGAGTTGTTCAAAGCGAGAAGGCATTAGTAATTGGTAATCCCGCAAATGACCATGGATTTTCCTCCTTAGAAATGAGTGAGCTTGAAGCTTCAGCGATCGGTAATCTTACATACAGATCAAAAACCTTGAAAGGTGAGCAAGCAACTGAAACTGAATTCAAAAATAGCATTTCAGATTACGGAGTTATTCATTATGCAGGTCATGCCTATTTCAATGAGAATGAGCCTCTTCTCTCATCGCTTGTTATGGCTGGAGACGATAAAAATGATGGGATGTTCACTCTGTCTGAACTCTATGAGACAAATATTTCCGCTGACTTGGTTACGCTATCTGCCTGTGAGACAGGCTTAGGAGAGGTAAGATCCGGTGATGAAGTGTTTGGTTTTACTCATGGCTTATTGTTTTCAGGTGCTAATTCTGTAGTCAGTAGCTTGTGGAAAGTTCCTGATGAAGAGACAGGTTTACTCATGCTCGGCTTCTACAGTAATCTTGAATCTATGAGTAAATCAGAAGCACTACAGCAGGCCAAAGTATTTTTACTTAACGATATTAATCCACATCCGTATTATTGGTCTTCCTTTGAATATACAGGGCTTAATTAACCCTTTTTTGTTGTAGCGTTTCGCTTGCATCAAATATCAAGCCGTGTGTTTTATATGCGTGATAAATGAGTTGCTCATGCAGGCTCTTGTTTAGGTCAAGGGTATTAAGCTCTGCGAGCTCTTGATCAAGGCTTTGTTTGCATGAATTTGATATTGGAAGAATAGTGTTTTCTTCCCAATCATATCCCTTCGGTGAAAGAATAAGTATCGCTTTGCCACTGGTTAACGCTTTTTCTGCCAGCTCGATTGCATGCTCGTCGATAGTTTTGCAGAAATTCTCGGAAGCAATGTAGTGGCTAGAGGCGAATTCACCTACTAATACCTGCTTAGGGATAGAGCGATAGTTGGATGCTTTTGGCAGAACAGTAGCAAGTGTGTTTTTGGGCTTCTTGTTCTTAGTTGCTTGTAACTTACAGTTTATTGCCCAGAATTCTTTATCTAGATTGATTTGTTTAAAACATGCTGCCTTGTTTTTTGAACGAGTTGCGACGGATGCTGTGCTTCGGTAACCCGTACTCAAAAGTTTGGCAATTCGTTCCTTATCTGAAACCTGAATCAGCTTTTGTGTTTCTAGGTAATCCAAACGATGGCTTCCTTCGCTCAGCATAATCATACTTTTCGAAGACATTGAAAACAGTTTTATTTTTCCTTGCGAAATTGTGATGACAGATTGTTTGTCTAAATAGTCTCCTGATGAGACAGGTTTACAAGGGGGTCGCTGAACCGAAGTTTTGGATACACAAGCGCTATTTTGGGTGCTTAGTGAGACAACCAGATATGGGAGGTCAGGCCTACTTGGTTGTGCTAAGACAAACTGAGATGTAGAAATAAGAAAAAGAAAAAGGAACAGTGCATATAAGGTAATGCTGCCTGTTCTGATTTCAGTTTGCTTAATCATTCTACTTACCAACCTAACCTTCAATAGAAAGCCCCATTAGATCAAAGTTTTAGAGTGCTTGCATTAACTTTGTCCCCCAAGCGTCCCGTTACCCCTTTTACTACTTTCTGTAAATTTACTCCCGACTTAAGCAAATGCCAAAAGCGTTGCATGCGCTTTAACGCGTGTTATCACTTTTACGTATTCAAACCATAAATGTCGGAGGAAATTATGACAAATCTATATAAGTCAGTTGGGCTAATAATCGGTGTATCGCTAACTGCCGCATGTTCAACAGTTAATGATGTACCACAAACGCCAGCACCTCAAACAGCAGAGTGTAATTTTGACGGTACGGAAAAGGAAGCTCCAAATTGGGTGTGTACAGGGGTTATGGGTGACCTAGTTACAGGAAGGGGAAGTTATGACCGTAACAGTGCCAGCGAGAACCTCTCATTTCAAATTGCTCAGCAACGCGCTCGAACAGATCTCGCAAGAAAACTAACTGTTGATTTAAAGGCAGCGCTAAGTGATTACGAGTCTATCACTGGATCAGGTCTGAGTGAGCGGGCAGAAAAACATGTACAGGAAATAGGGCAAAGTGAATTAAAGATGCCGCTATCGGGAAGCCGTGTTTATGCCTCGGTTACTGACCCAAATGGGGTGAAGTACGTGCTGGTGGGGATTGATGAAGAGTTGGCCAAGAAGAACAAGAAGCTCTTCATCAAATCGAGCTTTAGAGACGCTGAAGCTAAGTGGACTAAAGAAGAAGCAAAGAAAGCTTACGACGAACTAGAAAAAGTACTGAATAACGAACACTAACAACACTTAAGGATACAACGATCATGACAAACCTAATGACAACTAAAAACCTACTTGGCGCATCTATACTAGCAATTTTGACCGGTTGCGGATCAGGAAGCGATGGCGATTCAGGGCAACCAATAAACCCCGTAAACGAAGGAGGAGAAATTAACAAAAGCGACCTGCCTAAGGTCAACTTTCCAAAAATCGCTACAGGAGAAATTAATGACCAGAATGTTGAATCTGTAATTTCAGAGGTATATCAACTAAACGAGTACTGGTTAAACGAACTGAGATACAAGCTTGAGAACGTTGATCTAGAACTTGGCAATTCGGTAACAACGGCTAGCTATCCGAACGGTTCATCAGATTTAAGCGATCTTTGTGATAGAGGTGGATCGTACTTAGTAGAATTCTACAGCGTTACTTCTTTACAAGATGGAAATGGCAGCCGCGTTCACGGAGCTGGCGATTATATAGATATCGACTTTGCTCAGTGCGGAGCCGATTTTTTACATTCGGGATACTATATTTCGGGCTCGCATCGGTACGATATTTTAAGTGGTTATTTTGATGGCTATGACTACATAGCTGAAAATACCACGGTGAAAGAAACGTATGAAAATAGGGTGCTCGACTATGGAACTTACAATCTAGATGATCTTGAAAGCTTTGTTGAGTTTCAGAATGGCTCGATAACTTTTGACCTTAGAGATGCGAATACCTTGGCAATGAGTGGGCAAAGGTATGAAGAAAAACCTACCAATTTATATTTCAACGACCCTTATCAAATTAGTGATTTTGCGATTGAACTCAGACAAGAACCCGGTAGGTGGAGCTGGGATGGTACTTACTATCTCGATACTGATTCAGCGCTTAACTTTGCGTCGCTTGAACTCAATGTTTCGTATTCGGTCGATATAACAGAAGCGCTCGTCTATACCGATTATAACTCCGAATATTCAGCTGGTGTTGTTTTAGTAACAGGCCTATCAAGTCAGGTAGAGCTTACTTATTACGACACTCATATTGCTTATCGTCTTGACGAAGATGACGACGGCTTCTTCGAAACAGAGAGCATCGTTTCTTACAACGAGCTTTAAGGTAAAGGGAGTTAGCGATTATGAAGTGCATGTTCGATAAAAGAGCATTGGCTATATCTTTAGCGATCTCCGTCACTGGGGGGGCCGCATATGCGGCACCTGTTGAAATGTTACCCCTTAGCGCACGTACATTGGCGCAAGGAGGAGCTGGAGTTGCGGCAGTTAATGGAGCGACCTCTATGGCAATTAATCCAGCTGGTATGGGATTTAGTGAGTTCAACGCTAGGGATACTGGGGAATTTGTGCTTATTGGTGCTACTAGCTATGAAAATACGGGGCTTGGGTCGGACGACGATGGCGGTGTGTTTTGGGCTAAAAGGTACACAAAATGGGCTTTCGGCCTCGGTTTATATGATACTCACAACATAAGAGTGTCTTTTAAAGAGCCCAGTCAAGGAACTGAAGAAGCGGCGAT
>NZ_LWGE01000311.1:0-3735 GCF_001635315.1 Oleiphilus sp. HI0123 | reverse complement strand
TCGGTTGGAAGAGCAGCTTGAATTTGTCATTGTCGATTGCATCCTGAATCAGCTCCATTGCCATGTCATGGTCATCTAAAGGCTTATCAGTTTGAATCGTGTACAGTTTGACTCCATTTATCTCTTCAGCGTTGTCCTGAGAAGCGAGTTCTTGAGACGCCGTTTGAGCTCTACCTAGAATATCATTGATGGCGGGGGCATTCTCAGTTATCAAAGTGACACCAGTACTAAGTGTTATCTGAATTGTTTTTCCATCGACCTCAAATAAGTGATCTTCAACAGCCTGACCATAAGCTTGGGCGACTTCAACGGCATCATCTCCATTTTGTGCCGGGCATATTAGGCCAAAAACATCGTCGCTTAATCGAGCCAGGTGATGGTCGCTCTTTCGGTTGCTATCAATAACATGAGCCAGGTCGCGTAGTACCAGGTCGGCATCAGCCATGCCAAAATTGGTTTTTATCTTCTGAAAGTTATCGATGGCCAGGTAAAGTACGCCTGCATGCGTACTATTATTTACCGCACATTCTTTTGCATCGTGCAGTTGTTCCATAAAGTATTGGCGGTTATATAAACCTGTTAGCAGATCCTGTTGGCTGAGTTCTTTTATCTTTTCCGCAAGTTCTTCATTGTCATGCTCTGGACGGATAATAATTTGTAGGCAGTCTTCGCCGTCGTAAGTTGCAGCGGAAAGGCTCATGGTTGCGCTAATTTCAGTACCATCTTCACGAATGGATATGCAGGTTGTTGCTTCGGTCTTTTCGGCTTGCGGGTTATCTGAAAAAGGCTTAGATAGCTCTTTGAAGCTGCTTTGTGATTCTGAATTAAAGGTATCAAGCACAGGAATGCAGATCATTTCATCGATATCATCGTAGCCAAGGAACTGCATATAGGAGCTGTTGGCATAGATGTGCATACCATCACTGATATAAGCAATGGCATCTTTTGAGCTATCGAGTAACAATTCACAGCGGTGCTCTGCATCGCGAATTTTTGCTTCCATTAAACGCAACTTTTTACGATCGGCTCGACTCTCTAACTCTCGTCGCAGTACGACGACTATGTGTTTATCATTTTCGAAAGGTACGACATCTTTTGCGCCGGCTTTCATGTGCTTAACCAGCTGCTCATCGTCATAAGCATCACTTAAGACGATAAAGGGCAAATCGCGGTCTTTTTGGCGTATATGCACTAGGGCTTGGTTTATATCAAAGTCAGCTTCTTTTTCGCGGGCAACAAATAGATCCCAAGACTGCTCTTCAAGCGCATCGACGAACTCTTCTTCAGACTCGATACGCTTTGCCCGGGTAGGTATGCCGGCATTGCGCAACAGGCTGATTAGCTTTTCTGCGTCGTTCTCTGATGGGTCGAGAATAAGTAGATAAATTGTGTCGTTTATTTTGCTCATTGACTTGGGATACTGCTCTTAATGTTCAAAAAATATATACCTGTTAAACCAGGCAAGTTATTAATATAGAGCGCTTATGGTGTGCTCTATTTTCGTTTTCAGTTCTCTATTTATAGTGTCGGCCACAATGAGTCGAAGTCATCATCGTTGTCGCCTACCTCAATATCAGGAACCCGATTTTCAGTCAGCTCTTTCATTTGTTTGTTTTCTGACAGTTCAAATTGACTAAAGCTACCGGTCGCTGATACACGTGTTTCTAAATTACATTTTCCTTCGGCGCCATTGGCTCGAATCGATACCTTATGACCGGACATGAAGGGAAGCCTGGGTGTAATAAGTGTCGTAGGCTGACCTATGGCACTCAGTTCTGGTAACAGGAGTCCTCTTAGGTACTCGCTAGGGTCTCCCGTCTTCTGAAGCAATTGGACACCACATGGCTTAGCGCTAGGCGCTAATAGTTCGATCCCTACCTGGGTACCTTGCTGCTTGATATGTCTGATCCAGCGAATAACCGCGATGCTCCATGCTTGCTGAGCATTTTCACGCAAGGAAATTATTTCACCCGCTTGAATATTGCTTGGTACTTCACCTTCCCATTGCAGACAATAGCCACCAGGGCTTGTATTGACTAAAGGAACTGTGTACTTCGGGTAAGCGCTGTCGAGCTTGTCATCGATTGCTCGGTCATAGGAAATGGGCGCGTCGGAGGGCGTAGTCGCCGAATGACTACCGGCATCATAGCTGTCACCCCAACCATCCTGAGACTGATTGGTGGCACTTAGGAAAATATTGTCATCACCTGAGGTTGAACCGGATGCATGTTGAAGCATTTGTGTGTGGAACTCGACTTTTCCCGAGGTGTAATAGTGGCTTGCACTTAAACCAACACATAGGTTTAGGGCACCCTCATCTTCTACCCGTTTAAAGCTGCGCTTGGTTAATACACCGAATGAATGATGTAAATGATCCAAAACGACGTCGGAAATATGCTTAGGCAGTGCTATGATCGGCTCTTTTTCAATACGCTTCTTTGACTTTGCCTGCTCTACTTCAGTGTTAAGGTGTTCATTTAGTCTGCTCACTAGTTCGGTCGTGTTAAAGCCATAATGGCTGGCACTGGTACTTTTAAGTAAGCTTTTGTATCGAGGTGGTAGATCTTGCTCGATATTGATTACAAAGACTGATTCATCGATTTGATCGGCACCGATGTCAACTAGGTCTGACCACAATTCGAAAGCGTAATAAGCAATCTGTATATCGTTTTGACGTAGCTGGTTAGGGCGACAGCAGCTTAGTAAGAGATTCTGTTTATAGACTTGATCTATTCGAGTTTCTCGTCCGTCTCTTCTTTGATCGTCTGCAACGGTATATTTCAGTAAATTGTGTTGTTCAGCAAAGTAGAAAACCTGATGCATTTCGACCCAGATATCTCTGGGAGTGTGAATATAAAGCTGATTAGATCGGAGCAGGACTTGCCCATACTCGGACATCATCCTATGAGCAGCACAAGTAAAGTTTTTCCTGACTTTTTCGCTATTAATGTTAGGCACGCTATCGATAAGAATTATCTTATACGAGGTTGCGAGATGTATTTGGATAGCTTGAGTCAGGTTAGCAATTTTTTGCTGTTTTTCACTTAGTACAACTGACTGATTAAGGAAGTGTTTAGACAGCTCCTTACATACATAGTCTATTGGCGGCCTCAATAGTTCCAGAATTTGCATTCGTGTTAGAGGAGGAAGAGTCAGCTTATTAAACTCGATTATTGCCTGGTATAACTGGCGTGAGAGCTCTCCCACATTAGCCATCGGCAAATCCTTCACCCAAGCTTTAATTGCTGCTGGAGTATGTTCAGCAAAAGAAAAACTGATTAAAGTTTGCTCGGGGGTGGATAAATTTAATTCTATATCTTGGCCGTGCATTCATGATTCCTAAATTTGTAGTAAGAGGCTACTTATTTTGCTTGTACGGGTCAGCATCTAGTCAGAAAATTATGCGAAACCGTAGCCATAATACGCTTATAACTAGCATAGCAGGGATTATGGTATTGTCTTGAATGAGGGGGAAAAAGTGTGGCTTGAATTGTTAAATCGCGTTACAGGCTCGATTTAGTTCTCAGTAGCACATTATTTATGGCCAACTAAATGTTGCCAGGCTCTTAGAGTTTTGCCCCGGGATTTCCTGACTGAGGCGAGGAACGAGATAACCAGGCAGAGCGCCAAGAAGTTGCTTATAGAGCTTAAATGCTTCGCGCTCAGAGACCTCGAAATGCGCTGCGCCTGAAACACGGTCATACATAAATAGGTAGTAAGGGAGAATGCCCAGGT
>NZ_LWGE01000310.1:0-257 GCF_001635315.1 Oleiphilus sp. HI0123 | reverse complement strand
TGTACCTTTAATGTCCATTGAATTTACCTATAAGAAAAACTAAAAGTTTGATCGAAGACTGTGCGCCGGGCAATAGCAAATCAGAATATGGTTTGACAAAATAGGACGAAAACTAGCTAAATGATACATATACTATGTATAAACTTTACCTAAGCGGACGATATGGACAAGCGAAATTCAATTTCACTGTACTATGTACATGCACTTCTGCAGGGTGCCTTGAGGGCCCGAGTCGATGTAAGCAAGGTGATGAGTGA
>NZ_LWGE01000309.1:0-1739 GCF_001635315.1 Oleiphilus sp. HI0123 | reverse complement strand
AAACCTGGCTATATGTATCGACCCAACAACAATCCGGTAGTTGATTGGATGATTGAAAGTGGACGCCAGAGAAATGTTGATATTGAAAGCTTCCATAAAAGACAACTGAAAGAAATGATTCAGTTTATGAAAGAAGGCGGTGAAGTCTGGTATGCACCTGACCAGGATTTCGGCAAAAAGTGCGACCTTTTTGCTCCATTCTTTGGTATCGATGCCGCCTGTATATCGACTCCTAGCTGGATCGCTCGCGAATCTGGGGCAGCTGTCATCCATGTCTCGCAATACCGCCTCCCTAATGGCCGCTATGAAATCTACTTTTCTCCCATCCTTGAAAACTTTGGTGAAGACAATGAAGCCGATGCCAGAGCATGGAATAAGCTCTTAGAAGAGTCGATCCGAAGGCATCCTAGTCAGTATTTATGGCTACACAAGCGCTTTAAAACACGCCCCCCCGGTGAAGCTAAATTTTATTAGCACACAAACTTCGCTTACAGCGTCTTCGACGCTACTGCCATGCTCAACACGCACTGTTATAAAATCAACAATAAGCAAAGAATTCCTTACAGCTACGCCTGCCAGAGCAATTACATCTATCATTGTAGCTGCAGAAAAGCTTTGCCTGAGCAGCCAATGACTTGGAAAAACACCAATTAACCCCAGCGGAATAAATACCATCACCAAAAGGTGGGAGACGAAAGGATTAGTAACAAATACCTAGACAACATCAGAAGACGCAATTGATCAATAAACTACATATTCGGTTTGCGATTAATTCAGGAGCTTCATGCCAAACTTTACCGCTCGAAAAGACAGCCACACAAGCCTAGGGAAAACGCTGAGGAGACATAAAAGCTAAATTTGTATCGAAACTAGCTTTGCTTAAAGCACTTTTCGGAACTCAACTGATAAATCGCATATACTTAGCTACAAATTACGCTTTTTGAGAGACTCCATTGTCATCTTTTCTTGATTTACTATTGTACACCTCAAATATTACCTTACCCATTTTTATCATTGTATTTCTAGGGTGGTTCCTTCGACGAACAAGCTGGTTAACTGAAAGTTTCATCAATTCCGGCTCAAAACTCGTTTTCACCATCGCATTACCCGCTCTGTTATTTATCAAAGTACTGGAATCTGACCTATCAGCCGTTTTTGATACTAGGCAAGTTATGTTTGCTTTGCTTGTAACTGTAGCTGGATTCCTAGCCTGCTGGCGGCTAAGCGGCACGATGAAACTTCTACCAGAAAATAGAGGCGTTTTTGTACAAGGAGCCTTTCGTGGAAATATGGGTATCGTTGGCCTAGCACTTTGCATGAACATGTATGGCGATGAAGGTTTAGCTGTCGGCTCTATTCTACTGGCTTTTTTAACACTGCTTTATAATGTCCTGTCTGTCTTTGCGCTGACATTACCGTTCCATTCAGATAAACGTTTTGATTGGCTATCGATGGCAAAAGACATGGCGAAAAACCCGCTGATCATCGCCATTGTTACAGCACTTGTGCTTAACCTCCTGCAGTTAGAGCCACCAGCCATCATTATGAAAAGCGGCGAGTACTTTGCAAACATGACTTTGCCTCTAGCATTGATTTGCGTAGGCGGTTCGATCAAGTTAAATGAATTAAAAGATAGCAATCATCTTGCATTAAAAGCAACTTTACTGAAGCTTGTTGGATTGCCATTGCTGTTCACCCTTGCCGCCTTAGTGATGGGTTTTAAAGATTTAGCATTGGGT
>NZ_LWGE01000308.1:0-304 GCF_001635315.1 Oleiphilus sp. HI0123 | reverse complement strand
GTATCGATTGAATCATCACCTGCGTTGTAGATGTACAGACCATCAACATCAACCGTACCACCCCAAAGCTCAATACCATCATCTGCAGAACCAACGATAGCGATGTTGCTAATTTGAGTACCGCTACCAACTGAACCTAGAGACAAACCATTTAGCTCTTTGTCTTTTTCAATTGCGTAACCAGAATATTTAATGATCACGTAGTCAAGAATACCGCTGTTATCCGTTGCATCTGCTACGCCATTGATTGGGCCATATGCCTGCGTGCCAGCTTCATAAGTGCGCTCGCCTTTATTGTTTTCAG
>NZ_LWGE01000307.1:0-336 GCF_001635315.1 Oleiphilus sp. HI0123 | reverse complement strand
ATATCTACACGCGAATAATGAACCCCACTAACGATGTGCTTGAAAAAAGAGTAGCGGAGTTAGAAAAAGGTATTGCGGCCTTGGCTGTGAGTGCTGGCAGTGCTGCCATTCATTACGCGATTATAACGATCGCCAGCAAGGGCAAGAATATTGTTTCAGTACCTCAGCTCTATGGCGGTACTTATACACTTTTCAAGCATATGCTGCCGAGCCAGGGAATTGATGTACGTTTCGCTGAAGATGATAAGCCTGAGTCCTTAGCAAAGCTGATTGATGAAAATACCGCAGCCGTTTATTGCGAGAGTATTGGTAACCCCGCGGGTAATGTTATCGATC
>NZ_LWGE01000306.1:0-647 GCF_001635315.1 Oleiphilus sp. HI0123 | reverse complement strand
TAGCTTCATCATGGCTTTGCGTTCTTTTCGGTTCCTCAAAATGAACTAAGCTGCTAACAAAAATCAACGCGATCACACAGAGCAAACTTATAGGAAAATATGCAATCCCCCAAATATCAAATACTATACCGAATCCCATAACACTAAAGATAAACCCGACTGAACCCCATAGCCGTATCCGCCCATACAACTCTTTCTTACTACCCAGATTAAAAAGCGTTACGACCTCTATCTGTGGCAAGACCGCATTCCAGAAGAAACTAAACAACACGATGACTAGTGCGTAAGCCTGAAATGTGCTGGCAAAGAAAAAGCCGCTATAACAGACAAGTGTCATTAGCGTCCCAAAACGAACCAGAAAGACATTGTTACTAAAACGATCAGACAATGCGCCCCACAGTAAGGGAGCAAGCACCTTCGTTATCATCAATAAGGAAAGCAGCTGGGAGATTTCTAATAAGCTGAAGCCCTTACTATCGAGATATAGCCCCAAGTAAGGCGCCATGACACCTAGCAAGGCAAAATAGGTGAAATATAAAAATGATAGCTTCAGATATAAAACTGGCATTAAAAGCCCTGGCAAGCGAATCGAAAGCCAATAGAAGTCAGACTATTGATACGCAAAACTTCGTTGATCACACCCAAGC
>NZ_LWGE01000305.1:0-317 GCF_001635315.1 Oleiphilus sp. HI0123 | reverse complement strand
TTGCTTGTAGTTGGTATTGCAATACTTAATAAAGAAGTTGTGACAGACGAGCTGTTTCATTGGGGCTTCAGGGTTTTTCTTCTGAGTATGCTCGTGTTTGCGGTATTTGCAATGATTACACGAAAGGACCCTATGAAAATTGTACCGGCAAGTGAAGCATTGTTACCTTCTCTTAGAAATTTGATGCCACTTCTTCCTTATGTTGGGATTCTGGTCGCTGCGCTCTTTCTTTACGACATATTGCTAGATGCTCAACTTGACGAATTTACGGCACCTGTCATGCTGCCAATTATCGTTATGGCAGTTTTAGTGTTTGA
>NZ_LWGE01000304.1:0-3233 GCF_001635315.1 Oleiphilus sp. HI0123 | reverse complement strand
CCGAAAAAGACCCTAAAACCCGCCTACAAGAATATCTGCAATCTATAAAGAAAGACCTCCCGAAATATGAAGTTATTAAGGTCACAGGTGAAGCTCATGATCAGACTTTCTTTGTCGAGTGTGAGGTTGCATCAATGAGTATCAGAACAAATAGTGAAGGCCCTAGTCGACGAATAGCTGAGCAAAAATCAGCAAAGCAAGCGCTGGCTATTCTGGAAGAAAAGTCATAACCCTGGAGTATTATCATGACTGAATTCGACTTGGAAAGTTTTAATAACCCGAATACCCGTTGTGGCTATGTCGCCATTGTTGGGCGCCCTAATGTCGGCAAATCAACGTTGCTAAATCGTATATTGGGTCAAAAGATTAGTATTACCTCAAAGAAGCCTCAGACCACGCGTCACCAGATTTTAGGGATCAAAACCGAAGGCGAAGCGCAAGTCGTTTATGTTGATACACCTGGTTTGCACCTGAAAGAACATAAAGCGATTAATCGATATATGAATAAAGCGGCGTCAGATTCGCTTAAGCATGTTGATGTTATTGTCTTTTTGGTTGATCGAACCAAGTGGACAGAGGAAGATAGCTTCGTGCTTGAAAAAATCCAAGCTGCAAAAGCGCCTGTAATTCTCGTGTTAAATAAAGTTGATCAGGCAAAAGAAAAAGGTGCTTTGTTACCGCACATTCAAGTTTTGGCTGAGAAGCATTCGTTCAACGAAATTATTCCAGTTTCTGCCAAGCATGGACATAATGTTGATTCTCTTGAAAAACTAATTGATAGCTTCCTTCCAAACAGTATTCATTACTATCCTGAAGATCAAGTGACTGACAGAAGTCAGCGCTTTCTGGCTGCTGAGCTTGTGCGTGAGAAGATCATGCGACAGCTGGGGGAAGAGCTACCTTATGCGGTGACTGTAGAGATTGAAGAGTTTAAACAGGTTAAGCACGTGCTGCATATTAGCGCGCTAATACTTGTAGAGCGCAGTGGTCAAAAGAAAATCGTTATTGGTGACAAGGGTGAACAAATAAAAATCATTGGCCGTGATGCTCGTAAAGAAATGGAGCGCTTGTTTGATACCAAGGTGATGTTAAACCTATGGGTTAAGGTCAAAAGTGGTTGGTCTGATGATGAAAGGGCTTTAAAGAGTTTGGGTTATCGAGACGAGTAAGGCTCCTTTAAATAGGGGGCGGTCAGTGCATGAGTATGATTGAGGAGCAGCAAGCGGTTTATGTTTTGAACCGGCGCCCTTATCAGGAGTCCAGTCTTTTAGTTGATGTGTTTTCACTTAATTTCGGACGGCTTACTTTGATCGCAAAAGGGGCCTTGCGAAAAGGAAGTGCTTGGTCAGCCTTGCTTCAACCCTTTCAGGCTCTTTTGCTCTCTTGGAGTGGCCGCTCTTCAATCAAAACACTTCGATCCGTCGATGTTCCAAGCCAGCCCTATAAGCTTCGCGCAAACTATCTTTTTAGTGCTTACTACCTTAATGAATTGGTTCTGAAGCTAGTACCGGACAATGAGCCAAGCCCGGGAGTGTTCTCAAACTATGTAGATTGTTTGGATCAGCTAGCTGAAGGGCAAGACTTGCAGCGCTGTTTGCGAAAATTTGAATACCTTTTACTGAGTGAGCTAGGATTACTGCCTGATTTTGAACATGATATTTATGGTCACAAGATTCAGAAGGATCAGGGATATAAGTTTCTTTCACAGCAAGGTTTTGAAGGAGTTGGTAAGGCCAGCTCTAACTTAGGAAGTGTGTTTATTATAAGTGGAAAAGCAATATCGCTTATCAGTACTTTAGATATTGTTAATGGCTCTACCTGGCAAAAGGAAGAGTACTTAAAGGCCAAGCAGTTGATGCGCTATCTGGTTGATGATGCTTTGGGTGGTCAGGTGATAAAAAGTCGAGAGTTATTTCGTCCGATAAAGTTTAAGGGGTAAATTTGATGGAAAATCCTAATGGCAGAGTTTTATTAGGCGTGAACGTTGATCACGTGGCAACCTTGAGAGAGGCTCGTGGCACACGTTACCCTGACCCTGTTCAAGCTGCTTTACTGGCTGAAGAGGCTGGAGCAGATGGTATTACAATTCATCCGCGTGAAGATCGACGCCATATTCAAGAGCGAGATGTACTGGTGATGAAGGAAACCTTGCAAACTCGAATGAATCTTGAAATGGCAGTAACCGAAAATATGCTAGGGCTTGCCGAGAAGGTTAAGCCTGAACATTGTTGTTTGGTGCCTGAGAAAAGAGAGGAACTGACTACTGAGGGTGGCTTGGATGTCATTGCGCAGGAAGATCGTATTAAGGATGCCTGCGCTCGCTTGAGTGAGATTGGTTCAGAAGTTTCTCTGTTTATCGATCCTGAGCCTGCGCAAATTGAAGCGGCTGTTCGTTGCGGTGCTCAAGCCATTGAGATTCACACAGGGCATTATGCCGAGTGTAAGGATCCGCTTGAATTGCAAGCAGAGTTAGGAAGGATTCGTAGTGGTTTGAACTTGGCCTTGTCTCATGGCCTGATTGTTAATGCAGGGCACGGTTTGCACTATCATAATACGCATGCGATAGCGGCCATACCCGGTATTAACGAACTCAATATAGGGCATAGTATCATTGCTAGGGCTTTGTTTGTTGGCATAAAGGATGCGGTTCGTGAAATGAATGCCTTAATACAATCTACGAGCTAATAGTGAATTATGACTGTTAAAGGTATTGGCAATGACCTGGTTGAAATCCAGAGAATTGCCAGATCCCTCGAGCGTTATGGAGAGCGCTTTGCAAAGCGGATATTATCCCCCAACGAGTTTGACTCCTTTCTTGAATCGAATCGTCCAGACAACTTCTTAGCTAAGCGTTTTGCTGTCAAAGAAGCTGTATCAAAGGCTTTGGGTACTGGGGTCTCTCAGGGTATTACCTGGCATGATATAGAGCTCGCGCATTCGGTGAGCGGGCAACCTGTTGCTGTCTTGCACCAAAAAGCAAAATTAAAAATGGAAGAAATGGGTGCAGAGACTATACACATTAGTTTATCTGATGAATCCGGCTTAGTCTCTGCGTTTGCAGTGCTCTCCTGAGTCTTATAGTGCTAACTGAAGACCAAGGTATACGCCGCTTTCAAGGGTTTCATTCTTGCCATCTAATTCGCTGCCAACATTCATATAGCGGAAGCCGAATGCGATATCGGCATTTTCAATAATTCGGTAATTGACTTGGGTTCTAAAACGACTGAACTCGT
>NZ_LWGE01000303.1:0-1054 GCF_001635315.1 Oleiphilus sp. HI0123 | reverse complement strand
TTCGTTAAGTTGTGTCGTGCCTGATTAGTGGCTATTTGGCTTCACCAAGGTGCTCGATGGTAAAGGCATCATTAGTGAATACGCAGATGTTGGCAGCGATCGTTAGACCTTTTTCAACAATCTCTTGTGCTGATAGCTCGGTGTTTTCAAGTAGAGCTCTTGCGCTAGCTTGAGCGAAAGGGCCGCCAGAGCCAATTGCAATCAGGCTATCTTCAGGCTCTATTACATCGCCATTACCGGTGATGATAAGAGAGTTGTTTTCGTCTGCCACGGCAAGCAATGCTTCAAGCTTTCTGAGTGCGCGATCTGTGCGCCAGTCTTTGGCTAGCTCAACGGCAGCTTTAACAAGATTGCCTTGATGTTTCTCTAGTTGCGCTTCAAAACGTTCAAACAATGTGAAAGCATCTGCTGTGCCGCCTGCAAACCCGGCGATGACTTTGCCGTCATAGAGTCGGCGCACTTTTTTAGCGTTGCCTTTCATGATGGTGTTTCCGAGCGAAACCTGACCGTCGCCGCCAAGAGCAACTTCGCCTTCGCGGCGGACTGATAAGATGGTTGTCATGAACTTCTCCACAAAGTTTGCGTTCACCAATGCGGCCAAGTGGCTCAATTGGTGTTTTGACTAAATACTGCCAGCTGCGATTAAGCGATGTATTGCAGCAGCGAAAGTTTTTATATGGAGTCGCTTGAAGAGATATCAAGCGTTAAGAAGGCGCTTTAGCTATCTTTTTTTACTTTCTTGACGAGAGGCTGGATATTAAGAGATACAAGTTTATCCAGGGCGCTATTTAACTTACTACGGTTGGTGAATGGTCCGGTTTTAACTCGGTGCCAGACAGTACCTTTATCATTGGTAACTGTTTCAATATTGGCTTTTAAGCCCTTAAAGGCGATAGTGGCTTTTTGGCGCTCGGCATCTGCCCGGTTTTTGAATGAGCCAGTTTGAATCACATAGAAGTAGTCTTCACTGCCTGATTTTTGTTTGAAGCGATACTCTTCTACCTTCGGTGCAGTCACTGTCGATTCTGGAAGGATATCGTAAAAGTTGAAACGC